>JAZFUA010000230.1:0-2534 GCA_036446975.1 Dehalococcoidales bacterium | reverse complement strand
GTAATCTGTATTGCAAATCAGAAGGGTGGAGTTGGTAAAACAACTACGGTAGCCGCGTTGGCCCAGGGTTTGACCGAGTTTAACAAACGAGTACTGCTTATTGACTGGGACCCCCAGGCCAGCCTTACTATATCCATGGGGGTTAATCCTGAAAACCTGGACCGCACCGGGTATGATATTCTGGCCGGGGTTATCAGAAATGATAAAGCTAATTTGATTCCTGAGATAATTCTCAGGACGGCAAATCCGAAGATTGACCTGCTGCCGGCTAATATTGAGCTTTCGCAGGCCCAGCTTGACCTGGTGGGAGCTTTTAACCGGGAGCTGGTATTAAGAGAAATGATTAAGCCGGTGCGTTCCTCCTATGATTTTATCCTGGTGGATTGTTTACCCAGTCTGGGTCTTTTGACCATAAATGCCCTGGCTGCCTCGGATAGCGTAATTATCCCTTTACAGGCTGATTTCCTGGCTATGAAAGGGCTTGCCCTCCTCCTGAGCATCATTATCCGGGTTAAGGAAAAGATAAACCCGGCCCTGCAGATTGCAGGCATTCTCTTCACTATGACGGACTCCCGAACCTTACATTGTAAAGAGGTTATCGAGGTTACCCGGAAAGCCTTTGGTGACAAAATAAGGGTCTTCGATACCCTTATCCCCACCACTGTCCGCTTTAAAGAAGCCCCGGCCGCCGGGGAGTCAATCCTGACCTACGCTACCAGTTCAAACGGGGCTAATGCCTACCGATTACTTACCAAAGAGGTGATGAATGAAAAGAGTTAGTATTACTCAGGAAAATGCCTATGGGACAGCCCTTGACCGCTTTACAGGTGTCAATAAGCAGGCACCGTCTGAAAACATGGTAACACAGCAGCCTCCGTCGGAAATGATAAAGCTATCCGTGTTTCTAAACCGGCAGGAAGACGCCTATCTGGAAACCCTGGCTTCGACAGCCAAATTCACTGGTGGGAAAAAAATCAGTAAAACAAAGATTATCGAGGCTATGGTTCGGGCTTTCAGCACTATCGAGCTGGATGTACGGGGCGTTAAGACCGGTGAAGAGCTTTTCTCAAGATTGACTGTACAATTACGCAAATAAGTGATTGTGTTTTTTATCCTTGATTATACCTGTATTATTTGTCAGTGGGACCGGGGTACTTTCTATGGAGATAAGCAGGCGTAGTAAATTCTGGCTGGCGGTTATTATTTTCCTGATAGCTGTAATTATCATCGGTGGTACCGTTATCTGGTCTAAATATAGCCCCGCCCGGCCGATGGAGATTTCTCTACTCCCGGCTCAGGAGTGGCAAGGTACTATCTTCATTACAGGTAATATCACCACCCCGGGCTTCTATCCCTTTGCCACAGATGATAGTCTGGGAGACCTTATTCAGACCGCCGGCGGGGCAGCCGCTAGCGCCAACCTCAGCAGGCTTAAACTCTATGTTTCGGGAGAGGGAGAAGAGGAAGGGGCTCAAAAAATCGATATCAACCGGGCTGAAATCTGGCTGCTTGAGGCTTTACCCGGCATTGGCGAGACCCTGGCTCAACGCATTGTTGATTACCGTCGGCAGAACGGTCTGTTCCGTAATACCAAAGAGTTGCTTGAGGTAGCCGGTATTGGAACTACCACCTACGAGCGTATTAAAGACCTGATTAGCGTAGCCGACTGATAAAACCACCCATTGTTTTTAAGAATAACAGGGACGGGGAATAGTGTTACTCATCTATCTGAGCATCGCCTGGGTAGTCGGTATTCTGCTGGGATCAAAGTTCAACCTGCCCCCGGTCTTCATCCTGGCTGGGCTTATCCCTCTGCCCTTGCTTTTCTTCCTCCGTCATTTCCGGAAACAGATAGTCCTGGCCAGCCTGTGCCTTATTCTTTTCATCAGCGGTGCCTTCTACTTTCAGTCAAGCTTGCCTACCATCGATGAGAACTATCTCAGTTTCTATAACGACCGGGGTAATATAGAAATAACGGGACTAGTGGGCAGAGAACCCGAGCCCGGAGATAAAACTACCCAGCTCTACCTTTCAGCCAGCCAGACCAGATTGGGTGGAGAATCTCACCAGGTAAGAGGGACCGCCCTTCTCTATCTCCCCCACTACCCGGCCTATCACTATGGCGATGTCCTCCGTGTAACCGGTGAACTGGCGACACCACCCCAACTCGATGACTTTGATTATAAAAATTATCTGGCCAACCGGGGAATCTACTCCACCATGCTCTTCCCTGATATAGAAGTAGTAGAATCAGGGAAGGGTTTTGAGCCTTTAGAATGGCTTTACCGGTTAAGAAACAGGCTCTCTCAAACCCTGACTGAAGTTTTACCTGAACCACAGGCAGCCCTGGCTCAAGGCGTTATTTTAGGCATTCGGGGCAATATTCCCCCGTCGGTCAGGGCCGATTTCACCCACACCGGCACCGCTCACCTGCTGGCAATTTCCGGTCTCCATCTCAGTATCGTGGCCGGAATCATGCTCAGCCTTGGTATCTGGCTCTTCGGTAAAAGGCGATATGTCTATGTCTGGCTGGC
>JAZFUA010000229.1:0-4552 GCA_036446975.1 Dehalococcoidales bacterium | reverse complement strand
ATTTTGAATAAAAACATATAAATCATATTTAGTGGGATAACCTATTTGACGAATATCACGTTGGCTTGATTTAACCAAGTGCACCCCTTCTTGATACATAACGTCAGAAGAAACGCCCAACCAATTTGCATAATATTTATTAGTAATACTCAGATAATCCATGTTAAATCACCTTATGATCAGCCCTAAGACTAGGTTCACCTCATGGTATCTAGACGTATTTACTGACCAGTTCCCTGGTATCGGTAACATTCAGGCTCCGGAAAAGATGAGAAAACTGGTTTTCCAGCGCTCCCATTATCTCCAGACGGATTTCACCGGGGAGGTGCCAGGTCTGCTCCTTGAAGGGACCCCAAGCCTTCTTTCTAGTTTTGTAGAGGAACTGTTCTTCAGTGTCCGAAGGTTGTTTTTCATTAGAATGGTTGTCCTTCAGGTAACCGTATATACTGGCAAGCAGTTCTTCGGGAAAACTGGGGTGGTCATAGATAATATTTTGAAAACCGGTGGCAAGGTGTATTTCCAGGGTATCCGATTCGGGGAACAATTCAAACATCTCATCAGGCAGAGTGGAAGCTCCATGCTGGACTATTCCCCCTACGCCAAACTCCTGTTTGGCCACCCTTGATAATTCCTTAATAGTGTTAAAATCCAGTTTAACATCGGCAATTGAGCCGTTGGGCAGTACCACCCCGCCGTGGGTGGTGCCGGTTTGTAGACTCATTTTTGATATGCCTTTCAGGTTTTTTCCCAGTCTGGCAGTGTAACCTTTCATAAAAGCCCTCAGTTCTGCCACGGTTGTATTGGACTTGCCTACTTCGCCAATCTCGCCGCCCACGGAAACGGTTACATCCTCAGGTTGAATACTGCGGATAAACCGGGTTGTGTCCGCTGTGACCAGATAGTTATCCCGCTGTTGCTCGTCCAGGTCCGGTTTATCCAGGTCGACAAGAGTTGAGGCATCGATATCGATATTGAGAAATCCGGCGATGATTGCTTCCCTGGCAGACTTCTCAACCGAGTCTGTCTCTCCTTTGGGGACTGCTCTATACCGGCTTCGGTTCAATTGAAAATGGTCTCCCTGAATAAAAACTGGACCGGTATACCCTTCCTTCAGGGCGGCGGCCAGAACGCTGGTCGCATATTCTTCCGCAGGCTGACTCGTGTAGACCATCTCAGTGCGGGCCAGCTCGAAAATGAAGGCGCCGGCATTGTGTTTCAAAGCCATCCTGAATACGGCTCGGGCTACATCGTAGGTCATACCGCGAATATTGATAGCCGGTACTGTTTTATGGCTGTAGTGCCCCTGACCGGCCGCCTCATAAAGGCCTTGAATACTGGCCGGGTGAATACCCTGGGAGGAAGCCATATCTTTGATATTCTGCTGCTGGCTTTCTCTGACCTGCTTATCCGGGTCAAAAACAGCTTTCTCTATCATATCGTCAATCGTATTATTTGCAACCATGTGATTCCTCCCGAAAAAACTATCAATGGCTAAAGATTTAAAATGGAACGTCTTCCGTTGTACCTTTCGATATCGTACTGAGTCTTGACATCTACCAGGCTAAGCTTGCCGATAATATCTTTGACAGGCACAGCGGTAATCCGTCCGTTTTTGTAGCTGACCATTTTACCGAAGTCCCGGTTGACAAGTAAATCAATTGCGGCAATACCGAAGTACCTGCCCATTCTGCGGTCATAAGCGCAGGGAACGCCGCCGCGCTGGAGATAACTCAGTACCACGCTTCTGACCGACTGGTTGATGCTTTTTGACATTTCTTCTGCCAGGTAGTTACCGATTCCTCCCAGATAAACGTGCCCGAAAGCATCTTTCTCTGTCTCCTTAGTAAAATATGATTCTCCAATCGGTTTTGCTCCCTCGGCCACGACAATAATATTGTACCTGTTGCCTGCTTTCCTGCCGTCCAGGGCAAGTTGACTTACCTTCTCAAGGGAAAAATCACACTCCGGAATCAGGATTATATAGGCTCCGGCGGATTCTCCCCCTTCCAGCGCCAGCCAGCCGGCAGTTCTACCCATCGTCTCAACGATAACTATTTGCTTGTGCGAGCCGGCGTAGGTTCTCAACCTGTCAATTTCCTCGGTAATGATATTCAGGGCCGTTTCAAATCCAAGGGTATAATCAGTACCGGGGATGTCTTTATCAACTGTTTTTGGAATTCCGATAACATTAATTCCCTCTTGGGATAATTTTATCGCTACGCCCAGAGTATCGTCTCCCCCGATAACTATTATAGCGTTTAAACCGAGACGTTCTATATTATCCAGAACTATTTGTACCCGGTTATTATCTTCCTGATATGGATTTGTCCGTGAAGAACCTAAATTGGTGCCGCCAAATCTATCCCAGGTTCTAACAATTTCCTCGTTCAAGTGGAAAATATTCTGGTCCATGGCAGCACTGCCAATCAGAGGGTTGATAAGGCCTGCCCATCCATCCCGAATACCCAGGACTTCGTACTTGATTCCCCGCTCTTTCTCAAGTCGGCTGTCCAGGGCTGTTTTTACCACCCATTTGATGGCCGGATTTAATCCGGCACAGTCACCGCCACCGGTAAGTATTCCTATTTTGCTTGTTTCCATAGCCTAAGGTAACGCCTCATATAAGTATCCTACGCCAGTAGGAGAAGAACCGCCATATCCCTGCTTTACTGTGTTGAGACGGCAACCAGCAGATTCTATTTTCTACGTCAGTATTTACTTTAAATATGGGAAAATTATTATAGCACAACGGAATCAGGAATAACAGGTTATCAAATCGAACCGATTTGGTGAATTCGCGGGAGATTGAGTATATTGCCAAAATGGTGCCAATATTTTTAGTGTGTTAAGAATCGATTGACGGGTAAAGTTCATTTCAAATGACGCAGGTGCTATAATGCATTTAGAGAGACAAGGGAGGTGACGATTTGGATGAAAGCGACAATCTGATATATGAGGCCAGGCCACGCCTGCGAAGTCCTTATATCATATGCGGTTTGAACGGCTGGCTCAATGGGGGTAATGTATCTGTGGGCGGGATTGAGTATCTTGTCAAACAATTCAAGGCAGAGAAATTCGCTGAAATACCAACCTCCCGTTACCATGTCTATCAAACACCAGGCACACAAAACTTCCGCCCCGTGTTTAAAATGAAGGATGGAGTTATCACAGAATCCCACTTTCCAAAGAACCAGTTTTATTACGTATTAAATCCTGCTTCAGACCATGACATTATTCTTTTCCTTGGAACCGAGCCAAACCTCAACTGGGAAGAATTTGCAGATACTGTGGTTACCTTAGCCACCGACTTCGGGGCTCATCTGCTATGCACTTTCGGGGGTATCCTGGACAGGTCACCTTATACCCTCGAACCTAGAACGTCATGCACCTGTACCAGTGTCAAAGTCAGGAACGAGATGGAAAAGTACAATGTCACTTTTTCCAGTCGTGAGGGTCCGGCCAGTTTCAATCTTATGCTCTTGTACGCCTGTAATAAGAAAGGCCTGGACGGTATCAATCTGACGGTCAGGGCGCCATATTATCCTGAATTGAACATTGCCTTTGATAACAGCCCGAAATCGGTGAAGGCTGTCCTTATCAGGCTCAGTCATCTGATCGGTCTCGAAACGAATTTTGACGAGCTGGACAAGGCGATAAGCGAAATGGATGGGAAGCTTGACTTCATCAGGCAGCAAAACCCCCAGTTCAACACATATATAGAAGAGCTGGAGAAAAACTACCGGGAGATGCCCTATCAGGAGCCTCTCGACATTTCACCGCATGAGGCAGTAAGATTCGCTGAGGAATTCTTGAGGGAAAACAAAGAGCCCCGCCAGGAGCAATAACGCAATTCAGAACTACCCAAACGGACTTGTTCTTCATCAACATAATCTCCCAGGCCAAGTTACCACAGGGCTGTTGGATAATAGTCAGGTATCATAAAACCCCAAATAACCAAACCCCACCAGATACCACCGAGTATTAGAAGTGCTTTCTGTCCAGCAGAAAGCTTTGTTTTCATAATCAGGGTTGGTTGTTTCTGGCTCCAGTAATTGTTGAGCGTATTTTGAACAACTCCAATTGGCCATACGCTCATAAGCGTAATAAGCCAATACGGGTCCGGGAGGGCGACAAGAGCGTTAAACAATAACCAGCCAATCAGTATCAACCCAGGGGAAAAAAGAACCTCACAGTTTTCAGCATCCGCAAAATCACGAATATGTTTGAAAAGGTCATAGAGCAGAATAAGGTTCAGTATCGGAATGAATAAACCTACCAACCTCCACCCGGGGCTTATGTCCCAGTTTTCCTGGTCTCTCAGCTGTCTCCAAGTGCGATAGAACCAGTAAAGGTCATATACAGCGAAAGTAACAATTGATAATAAGACGAAATGCCAGACGGGTTGTGCATCAGAATATTTTGCTGATGCTCTAGAAGCACCTCGTCCATCTACCCATTCGCCGCAATACCGACATTTCACTGCTTCAATTGCAATGGTCTCAGCGCAGAATGGGCACTTTTTAAATACTTTTCTTATTTCACTATCCATGTT
>JAZFUA010000228.1:0-9242 GCA_036446975.1 Dehalococcoidales bacterium | reverse complement strand
TTTTCTGCAACCAGAGGCATACCGTTAACCACCTGCGAACAGAGTTGTTCTTCCCCAGGGTATCTGACAGACTCACCAGAGACGAATGGAAAGCAAGGGGAGCGAAGGACACCAGAGAGAGAGCGCGGGATATTGTCCGGGAAACGCTTAAACACCATCAACCAACCCCCCTGCCCGAAGATGTGGACAAACAAATCAGGGAGAGCATTCCCAATATAGTCTAAGGAGATAATAACCACGGCAAAGATTAATCAGAAATTCAGCTAACTGCTTTTAATAATAACACGAGAAGGAGGTGGTGAGAGATGTGAAATACTTGAGTTTGGTGAAGTGGTGGTTGAAACTTAAATAAAGGAGGTTACAGGTGAAAAAGAAAACATTATTAGTTACGTTAACACTATTGTTATCCATCATAATTGTTGCTTGTGCCGCGCCGGCACCGGCTCCTGCACCTGCGCCGGCACCGGCTCCCGCCCCGGCACCCGCTCCGGCACCGGCTCCAGCGCCAGCACCGGCTCCAGCGCCAGCACCGGCCCCAGCGCCAGCACCGGCCCCCGCCCCAGCCCCGGCGCCGGCACCGGCTCCAGCACCCCCTAAGCAGAGCTATAAGCTCGTTATGGCTACTGAGGCCGGAACAGCAGGGACTCCTCTTGCCGACTCCATTGACATGTGGGCGGCATTGATTGAGGAAGCTACCGATGGGCGAATCGAGATCGATGTTTTCTACCAGGGAGAGCTGGGTGCGCCAGAAGAGATGTTTGACAGCCTCCTCAAAGGCAACCTCGACATGTCACTGGCCTGGCCGATGACATTCTACGATCCAAGAGTAGGAGTCTTTAATTCCCCCTACATGTTCTTTGAGTGGGAAGACGCACTGGAGGCTTATTCCCAGGGTGGCTGGCTGAGCGAGGCGCTTGATCCTGTCTTTAGTGGTATGGGATTGAAATTCCTTGGGGCTTATCCGGAAGGGTTCGCCGGGGTGGCCACCAAAGGTAGATATGCCACCACTCCAGAACAGGCAGCGGATATAAAAGTGCGCTCACAGCCAATATTCCCCTTCGCGCAAGCTATGGAAGCCCTGGGCTATCAGATCGCCATCATTAGCTGGGGTGAAGTTTATACCTCAATTCAGACCGGCGTGGTTGAAGGTGACTCCGGTAACGTTATCTTTTGGGACCAGGAGTACTTCGGGGATATAATCGACTATTTCGTGTGGACCAAGCACGTTTTTTCCACCGGTGCAGTTTTGATGAACCTGGAGACTTTCAACAGCCTGGATGAAGAGGACCAGAAGATTGTGGTTGACGCCGCCACTCAAATGGTTGAAGCACACTTTGCTGAGGCGGAAGAACTCGACCTTAAGTACCGGCAGCAGGCTATTGACAAAGGTATCGAATTCATCGAACTAACGCCTGCGGAATTAGCGGCGAACATCGAGGCCGTCAGAGCGGCAGTCTGGCCGGAGATGGAGGAAAAGATCGGCAAGGTCCTTATGGATAAAATAAGGGCCGGTGCTCCCGATCCGCCGCAATAATACCTGGTGTGGCAAAAGCAACAGATCAAGGTTGATTAAGGGCGAAAGGGAACTGGATGTTACGGTCACTTTGCTGAGCAGAGCAGTTCTCAGTCTGCTGTCTGTTCCGTTCCCTTTCGCCCTGGCATTTGGGTCAGGTCCGTGAGATTTCGCTAATGAAACTATTGAAACTGGCTAAATACACCAATCACTTTATCATCGTGATACAAAAGGGCATTCTTATTCTGGCCAGCCTGTTGCTTGCCGGCCTGATGATGACCGAGGTCATCGCACGATATTTTCTGGATTCCTCCATCTGGGGATGGGAAGAACTGGCCATGATCTGTGCCATGTGGCTCTATATGATTGGGGCTGCCATGGCCGCCAATGACCGGACTCATATAAAAACCGAAATTATGCAACTACTGGTCAAAGACGGGCAAAACCGGCGCATCATTGAGGCCCTGACTACTCTCATTACCCTGGTGTTGGCCGGTTTTATGATCTACTGGAGTTATGATCTCTAAGCGTGGGGGCTGAAGCAAAACCAAAAGACTCCGGTTTATGGTCTCCCCTGGACTATATCACAATCCAGCCTATTTTTTGCCAGTATTCTCATCACGATTTATTTTCTACGTGATTTTATAGAGCGTGTCCTTAGTATTATACATCACGAAGAATCCAATTCAGGACGGTCGGAGTAAATACATGGGAGCGGTTATTGGACTCATCGTTGTTATTGCCCTGATAATTGTGGGCGTGCCCGTAGCCTTCGCATTTGCTGGTATGTCGCTGGTGCTGGCCGCCGTCTACCAGATTGATGTATCGGCTCTAATGACTACAGGTTTCTGGACAATAAACTCCGTCATCCTGATGGCCCTGCCCCTGTTTATTATGGTTGGCTATCTCATGCAGAGCAGCGGCATGGCAGAAAGCCTGATTAACTTCGTGGACTCGCTGGTAGGCCGGATAAGAGGGGGAATGGGAGCGACGCTGGTCGTCACCTGCGGTATCTTCGGCGCCATTTCCGGAACGGCTACCGCGGCTTTAGCTGCCATCGGTACCATAATGATACCCGCCATGGAAGAGCGCGGATACCCCCGTCCCTACACCAGCGCCCTGCTCAGTATATCGAGTTTACTCGGTATACTCATTCCCCCCAGTATCACCATGATACTTTACGCCTTTGTTACCCGCCAGTCGGTAGCCGCCTGTTTCCTGAGTACCGTAGGGCCGGGCGTTCTCCTGATTATTATCATGTCTACCATCAACGGGATAATGGTCAGGAAAATGCCTGGTATTATCGTGACTCCGCGCATTGCTTTCAAAGCGCAGGCTAAGAAAGTGGGTACCAGCGCTTTTCGCGCGACTCCTGCCCTCCTCATGCCGCTACTTATCCTGGGTGGAATATATGGCGGCGTCTTTACGCCGACTGAGGCCGCTGCCGTAGCCGTGATCTACTCCATTCCAGTAGGTTTCCTTATCTACAAGGGGCTAAAACCGGGGACATTTGTCCGTGCTCTGGTGGACGCGGCGACGACCACTGGTGTAATCATGATAATACTGCTGTTTGCTTTGATCGCCAGCCGAATATTCTCCATGGAGCGCATCCCACAGATGCTGACCGCTCTTACTATCGGTCTTTCCGAAAATAAATACCTCGTACTGCTCATGGTCAATGTCTTTTTAATCTTTATGGGGATGATCATGGATGATGTCAGTGTCACCGTGATAATAGCGCCGATGTTACTCCCGGCGATGGTAGAGATAGGGATTCACCCGGTTCACTTCGCCGCTATCGTGGGCACCAGTGTTGTTATCGGGGCAAACAGCCCTCCTGTTGCCCCTATTCTGTACATGGCCTGCCGTATCGGTAAGGTCAAGATACATGAAATCATGAAGCCGGCTTTAATCTTCATGCTTTTTGGCGCCCTGCCGATCATGCTGGTTACTACCTACTGGCCGGACCTTTCCCTCTTCCTGCCCAAATTGCTGGGATACTTAGGGTAACCAGAATTTCCACTGGGGGATTTTGGCGTACTTATGATGAAGGCAAGAGTGCTAAACCTGACAATGGTATCCGGAATTTGAAAAAAATCTGCCATTTGCGTTACCCGGGCAAATTATGAGCGGAGGAGGGTATTCATGATGAAAGGATTACCTAAGGTAGCCGTTTGTGGCGGTGGCAGAGCCGGCACAGCTATCGCCGGAGACCTGACATTCATGGGTTGTCAGGTAAACCTTTTTCAGCTGAGCCAGTTCCGAAACACCATTGAACCTATAATACAGCAGGGCGGAGTGGAGATAACCGGCGAGACGTGGTCGGGCAAGACTGGCCTGGCCAAGCTGAATCTGGTGACTACCGATGCTGAAGAAGCGATTAAAGGGGTTGATTTAATCATGGTAGCGGCCCCCGCCTTTGGGCACAAGGCTTTTTTTGACGAGTTCTCACCTCACCTTCAAGAAGGACAAAGCATACTTATCAACACTTCATACTGGGGTTGTCTCAGGTTCGCCGGTAAACTCAGAAATATAGGGATTTTCGACAAAATAACCTTAGCTGAAGCTATGATAATGCCGTATTTGAGCAACGTGGTTGGCCCGGCGGCCACCCATATTCACAAAAAGAAACAGGAAATTGCTCTGGCCGCATTCCCGGCAACAAAAACAGATCAGATGCTGGATATTGTGCGGTCTATATACCCGCAACATAAGAAGGTGCCCAACGTGCTCTGGACCAGCCTGGGAAATATGAATACTCCGGTACATGCTCCCCTCTCCGTTCCCATGGCCGGCCTGTTATTTGACCGGTACTCCGACGGGCGCCGGGGAGGTGCCAAGTTCTACGGCGAAGCCACGACCCCCGGAGGGAGATTGGTCGAGGCCTATGACCGGGAACGAGTAGCTGTTGCCAGGAAGCTGGGGATAGATATACCGTCAGTGACCGAGGTATTTTATAAAGTATATGGCTATCAGGGAAAAGACCTGGCAGAGGCAATGCGGAAATCTGAACACGCCGAGATGTTCGTCGACGTGCAGTTCCAGTTGGGTCTTATCGAAGAGGACCTACGCTACTTCTATGCTTCCCTGTCACAGCTAGGAGATGCATTAGGTGTGCCAACGCCAACAACGAAGGCAATCCTCACCGTAATGGGTGCGATGTTGGGTATTAACTATTGGGAAGGGTCTACTACGCTCGAAGATATCGGTTTGGCGGGTTTGAATAAAGACCAGATAGTCAGGTACGTTACGGAAGGGAAAGTATAGGTAACTCAGACTCACTCGGCGAGGTCCGGCGACAGTCTCAGCAATAACCTGAGGATATTGCCTTCAACGGCAAAAAAGACTGCCAATTGGCTTTGAGTATAACTGAGAGACAACACTTTTAGGTTATTTTCAGGAGGCGCCATGAAAAAAGTCGGTTTTATTGGTTGTGGCATCATGGGTAAGCCCATGGCCGCCAACTTACTAAAGGTGGGATATTCGGTTATCACCCATGACCTTAATCTCGCTCAAGTAAGAGAATTGGAGAAACTAGGTGCTGGCTCTGCCGGCTCACCCGGCGATATCGCGAGCCAAAAGCCTGATATCATTATTACCATGTTGCCGTCTTCACCTGACGTGGAGCAAGTTTTGTGTGGGGACCAGGGGGTATTTGAAACTGTCCAGAAAGGCACTTTAATCATCGATATGACGACTGGTGACCCTCTTGTTAGTCAAAGGCTGGCCTCTATGGCGGCTGAAAAGGGGATAGATATGCTGGACGCTCCGGTGAGCGGAGGTGAGATAGGTGCCATAGAAGGCACGCTCACGATCATGGTGGGTGGCAAGCGAGAGGTGTTTGAGCGAGGTACCGAAGTCCTGAGAGCCATGGGGAAAAATATAGTGTATGCCGGTGAGAGCGGTATGGGTGCGACCGTCAAATTGTGCAATCAGATGGCCTTCGGGATAAATATACTTGGCCTTGCCGAGAGTATCATCTTTGGTGCCAGGTTAGGGGTAAAACCGGAGGTCCAGTTCCAGGTCTTAAGTAATGGTTCAGGAAGAAGCTTCGTGCAGGAGAAATATTACCCGGTACCCGGGCTCGTTCCCAACAGTCCGGCAGACCGGGACTTCGCTCCAGGTTTCATGACCTCACTACTCAGTAAAGACCTGGGTCTCGTGATGTCAACAGCTAACGAGTTAAAGATGCCGCTGGCAACGTGCAGCCTGGCTCACCAACTTTACGAAGCGGCCTGCGCTAACGGACTGGGAAAAAAAGATTGCACTTCGGTCATCAATTTCCTCCGACAACTGACCGGTGAGCAAACGGTTAATCTTTAAGGCGGGAAAAATAAAGGCCCCGGATATAATATTCCTGGAATTCGCCCGTTTATTAAGGGAGATTCTTTATGCCTGAACCAAGATTAACCGGAATGGCCCAGACCGTTCTGGGGCCGATACCGGCCGATGAGCTTGGAATTACTCTCCCCCACGAGCATCTACTGATGGATTTCACCGGTCTCTTTGAGGAACCTGAAGATCCGGCAGAACAGAGAATGGCCCATTCACCCATTTCTTTGTTGAATCGAGATTGGATACGTCGTCACTACACAAGTAATCTGGATAACTTGAAATATGAGGACGAAGATATCGCCGTCGCCGAGGCATTGCTATTTAAGCAGGCCGGAGGTAACACCATTGTCGATGCTTCTGATTGGGACCTAGGTCGCCATCCTCAGGCATTGTTCCGCATTGCTCAACGTACCGGCCTGAATATCATCATGGGAACGGGTCATTACGAAGCTCCCTTCCATCCCGGTGGTATGGATTTTCGGAAAGAGACAGATATCGCCCAAGCGATGGTTGGTGATATCCAGGATGGCGTCGGTGACACCCGAATATGCTCAGGCATCATCGGCGAGATTGGTTGTTCCTGGCCCTGGACAGACGGAGAGAAAAAGTCGGTTCGGGCAGCGGTTATCGCGCAGCAAATGACCGGAGCCGCGCTGATGCTTCACCCCGGCCGTCACCCGGAGGCACCACCAGAGATTGTAAAAACCTTACTTGATTTAGGTGCTGACATTGAGCGCACCATCATGGCACATATTGACCGCACCATCTTCGATTTCGAAGCCATGGTTCGGCTTGCCGAGAGCGGATGCTGCCTGGAATTCGATATGTTCGGTGAGGAAACTTCATACTACCCGCAGAATCCTGGCATTGACCTGCCGAACGATCCCATGCGAATCGATATTATCAAGCGACTCGTTAATGCCGGGTTTTTAAAACAGATATTAATATCGCAGGATATCAGCTTCAAGATTCAACTGGTACATTATGGGGGCTACGGCTTCGCCCACATTTTAAAGCATGTAGTGCCGGCTATGCGCCGCAAGGGAATGACTGACGAGCAAATCAATACTATTCTGGTAGCAAATCCCAGGCGGTTACTTTCATTCCCTTAGAAACGACAGCCTCCCTGCGACTGTATCCGTTTACTACACATTCAGCCACTCTGTCTTGGGATACTCGTGCTTCAATCCTGCCCGCTTGAACCAGCCAGCTTCAATCTTCATCAGCTCTTTGACCGTATCTTCGGGTAGCGGTTTAGGCTGATGTGATTCCATTATCTCAATGGTCCTCTGGTTCAGCAGGTCCTCACAGTCCAACGCGTTCTCGTCAATATCCGCGCGGCGGTGGAATACGTTGGGTGTCCAAAAATTGCGGAAATGGCGCAGAGTATGCTTTTCTCCAAGGAAGCTTCCTCCCGGCCCCACTTTATCAATGATGTCCAGAGGTACCGTCTCATCATTAACCTCAATGCCTTGCATCATGACCCTGACCATACCGATTATCTCGTTTCCGTATACTATCATCTCTGGTGATACCATGAAGGAGTGCTGCAGATACCCTACGTCATGCACGAAATCTGTGCCCGCCATAGTCTGGAGCATGATTTGGTAGGTATATTCCGTAGCTGCCTGTACCCCTACTGTCTTGGCATCAGAGGAAACGGTACCCCACACCGGTAGTCCATAGTGGTGCAATACTTCGGTCAACGCGGCTACCAGGAATCCCATCTCCGGGGCTCCCTGCGGGTTTATCATGGTCTTCATGTCCATAATGTTGGCGATGGCGCCGCAGATAACCGGGGCACCCTGTCTTTTCAGTTGTATCACCACCAGTTGGCTCAGGATTTCGGCTAAGGCAACCGCCAGGTTACCGGCGAAAGTTGCCGGCGCCGTCGCCCCGCACATAGGCATACTGTAAACAACATTTGGAATATTTTTTTCAGCGCAAAGCAGGCTTTTTTCCATGGCATCTTTTCCTTGCACCAGTGGACTCACCGGCTCTACCGAACTGACAAAGAATGGCCTGGCTCGCAAACGCTCTTCACCGCCGGCAACAACGGCACAGATATCTATCATTTCTTTCAGACTCGAAGCGGCACCAATGGAGGCACAGACCGGTTTGGTGGTATTCATAACGACATGGAGGACTGACACCTTATCTGAAATCACCCCCGGCAGCGTCTGGTGAGAGTCTACCGTGAATAACCACTCGATATTGGGTAGTGCGTCACCGAGTCGGGCGATACTATCAATATCCTCCACTCGAAGCATCCTCGGTCGGCGCGAATAAGGGTCAAGGTAGTACTGGACACCGGCCACAGTCCCGAAATGAGCCCCTGAAGACCTGTTGAGAACCATGGCCGGTTCTCCTTCTCTAGTGTATAGAGTTATTGTCTTGGGGGCCGAAGCGAGCGCTTTTTCCACCAGGAAAGAAGGAATCTTAACTCTTTTCGGGTTAGAAACATCAGCCCCGGCATCACCCAGTAAACTGATTGCTTCTTCACAGTCAAAAGTAATCCCTGTTCTCGTCAGTATTTCCAGGGTCCGATAATACAGCGCCTCTATTTGATTGTCCGATAAAATGTGAAACTGCGGCGTGACAAAATGTGTGTAATTACTGCGCATCTTGATGCCCCCTTTATAATTCGTCTGCTCTAACAACTTGAATAGCCTTCCCTAAAAGCAACGCAACATAAAAACAGCGTCATTTAGGATAGCCTATCATCAGGTTTTGGGTGAGGTTACACTTTTAATAGGCTTTTAGCCAAATCTACAGCTCGTATCGCGTCAGCTGCCGAGCCATCAGCACCAATTTTCTCGGCAAAGCCGGGAGTGATCGTACTGCCACCAATGATTACTTTGACCTGGTCCCGACAGCCGGCTTCCCTCAGAGCATCGATGGTGGTCTTCATGAAAAGCATGGTCGTATTAAGCAAAGCCGACAGACCGACAATCTTTGGTTTTAGCTCGGAGACCTTTGCTACAAAAACTTCCTCGGCGACATCATTACCCAGGTCAATGATATCAAAGCCACCTGTTTCCAGCATGGTACCAACCAGCCTCCTCCCAATATCGTGTATGTCTCCCCTGACCGTACCTAAGATTACCAGCCCTCGACTCTCCAGTTTCCTTCCTTTCAGATAAGGCTCAACGATGCGCAGGCCACTTTTCATGGCAGCAGTGGCTGCCAGTACCTCAGGAACAAATATATCACCCCTCTTGAAGAGCACGCCTACTTTCTCAATGCCCGCAATTAGGCCATTATTGATAATTTCTTCCGGAGAAACCCCCTCCCTAACCGTTTGTTCTACCACCTCGACGACCTTGTCTTCGTCAAGTTCAAATATGGCCTGCGCTATACGCTCCAAATCTGGCATATTACCTCCCCAGGATTA
>JAZFUA010000227.1:0-4889 GCA_036446975.1 Dehalococcoidales bacterium | reverse complement strand
TTACCCAGTCTTTGGGCTATCCGGCTTTTTGGCAGCCCCTCTTCATAGAGCTCCCAGCAGAGTACAACCAATGTCTCATTCGTCATATCCATATTCTACATCGACTGTCGGATATTTACGGAAACATTGCGTACCCGAACTTTTTTCAGTCGTGAGTTTAGCAACAGGCTGAATAATGATACACTCAACTCATTGAGAGAAAAAGGTTCGTTTACAACAGACTGCCTATACCCGGTAATTAAACCAATTCCGTCAGGTCACTGATGTTGATTTCCAGCATCTTGACGCTGGCTAGAATCCGCTCCACATTTTTGTCTACCGCCTCAATACCTTCGGAAAGATTTCTCAATTCGACTGCCGCCCTTTTTATAGAGCTGATTTTTCTGGCCATCTCATCTATGGGATACTTGTTTTGCATATCTTTTATTCCTCGTGCCTCAGGTCTTTGAATCTTCTGGCTTTAACATCATACCTCGGCAATGTACCATAATTTTGAAACTCCAGATTGTAATTCAGATTGGTCTTTAACCTGAGTTGGTCGATTAATCTTAGTTTTATGGAGTCGGTATTGCCCTCCTGACCTGGATTCAACTCCACTTTCAGGGTAATATCGTCTATATCGCCAGCCTTGGTAACCACTACTTCATACTCGTCACCAAGACCCGGGATGCTTCTGACAACCTCCTCGATGGCGGTTGGCGATAGTAACACCCCTTTCACCTTGGTAATGTCATCCGTCCGGCCCTGGACACCTCCCTTTAAAAGCGAGAAGGTCCGCCCGCATTCGCATTGTTCTGAATTCCACTCAATCAGGTCTTTAGAATCAAACCGGATACATGGTTGGGCCATGCGATTCAGATTCGTGATGACCATCTTGCCCCTCTTGCCGGGTTCTGTAATCAGTTCACCGGTTTCAACATCTTCGATTTGCACCAGGAACAAGGCATCGTTGACATGGAGCCCGGACTGATATTCACATTCATAGCCCCAGGCCCCGATTTCCGTTGCTCCACAGTGGTCAAACACCTTGGCTCCCCAGGCTTCTTCCATTCTATTGCGAGTAGCCGGAATACTGCCACCCGGCTCACCGGCAACGGTTATCCTTTTTATTTTTAGGTCTTTTGGGTTGATACCCAGTTTATTTATGGCGGTGTCTGCCATTCCCAGGACGTAGGTCGGTGTTGCCATAAATGCAGTACACCTCAGCTCCTGCATCTTAAGAATTCGAGCTTCAGTATTGAGCACGCCACCGGGGACCACCTCACAGCCTATCTTTTCAGCACCGTAGTGGGCCGACCAGAAGGCAACAAAAACGTTATAACCAAAAGGCAGGAAAACACGGTCGGAAGAGCGGTAACCTTCTGCGTACAGGATGTAGGCCCATTGTTCTCCGAACAACTCCCAGTCCGCCCATGAATCCGCCTGATACACCGGCTGTCCGGTAGTGCCGCTGGTCTGGTGATACTCAGTAACCTCTTCCAGAGGTACGCAAAGTATGTCTCCATAAGGAAAGGGTTCTTTCCCTTGAATGGCTCTCATCATGGATTTCTCCACTTTTGGTACTTTGGTAATGTCTTGGATAGTTTTAATATCACCTGGTTCAAGGCCGATATCACTATAGAGCTGGTGATAAAACCGGGAGTGGTCGTAGGCCCACCTGAATATGTCCTTAAACTTCTTTAATTGAAGTTTCTCCAGTTGTTCACCCGGTAAGGTCTCAAGAATCGGATTCCAAAAGTTGTTGCTGGTCATAATTCCTCCGGACTATTTTACCCGAACGACCTGCCCCCCTTTTGCAGGTCTCGGTAGATTTGAGTTTAGTGCTCTTCGGTGAGATTGTCAATAACAAAAAAGGGCTGATAATTTGTGATATTATTTCATTGCAGCCGTTCCCACTTCTTTAAAAGCGTTGATAATCCCCCACTTGAAGTCTAAACTCAAACCTGATTGAATTATATATAACCATCTCCACCTTCTGGGTATCCGGATATAATGAGGGAAATGATGAAGGACAGAGATAAGACAAAAGAGCAATTAATAGACGAACTGGGAAAATTACGCCAACGGACTACTGAATTAGAAGCTTCAGAAACAGCTCGCAGGCAGGCAGAGGAAACACTGCCGGAAAATGAACAGAATTTCCGTAACTCGATGGATAATTCTCCTCTGGGAATTATTATTCTTGGTGACAGGAGAAAACCCCCTGATGATGAGAGGGGGGAAATCATCTATGCTAATGGGACAATCCTGGATATTTATGGCTTTAACAGTACTGAAGAATTGAAATCCGCACCCTTGGCAGAGAGATATACTTCCCGGACAGTTATGGAAGTTGCAGAAAGGTTGAAGCAGAGAGATATTGGTAGTCCTATGCCAACCTATTATGAGGTAGATATCATACGGACGGATGGTGGAATTCGGCATTTGGAAGTATCGACTGAGGAAGTAGTATGGAACGGCCAACTACGCGTCCAGCTAATCTATCAGGACATCACCGAACGTAAGCTGGTTGAAGCGGAGCGCGAGCAACTTATTAAACAACTGCAGGAGGCACTTGAAAACGTAAACATCCTGCGTGGGCTACTCCCCATTTGTGCCTGGTGTAAGAAGCTGAGAGATGACCAGGGCTATTGGAAATCTGTAGAAGAGTACATATCGGCATATACAGGAGCTGAGTTTACACACGGAGTATGTCCCGATTGTCAAGCTAAGTTGCTGGACCAGGGTGAAATTGAGGAAGTCTGATGATTAATGAAATTGAGAGAGCTGACTCATCTGACGATAGTTTTCCCCACGGTAACTCCGTAGTCTCAACCTTTATCACCATTGTTTTCCTCCAGTAATTCTTTTACCTCGCTCAAGTTCTGATCATATCAGATACCCGTTTTATTTCTCAAAGGGATTCGGCCGGATTGAGAATATTAAGGTTGATGTCTCTGGTGCCTGGCCCTCGGAAGAAAGGCTTAATACTCTACTCGGGTAAGTTAAGAGTGGCGTTAGGGCTGTGATGCTGCTAAAATGGAGGGAAATCATCATTTTACAGGTTTACCATAGAACCTGGGCAGGGGGTTAATGGCGGGGAAATGGAAAAACGCTACGAATTTGACGAAGTAAACCTTCTTTATGCTGTTGCGATGGGGGTGCCCGGGAAACGAACAGTCTTTCTCATAATGGGGCAAAAAGAGGAATGGGTACGGGTATGGCTGGAAAAAGAGCAACTTGAGACTCTGGGTTTGGCTATTGACCAGTTTATTTTTTCTCTCTCTCAAGAACAACGCAATTTGCTCCAAAAAGCAGAGGAGACATCTTTATCTGATGATGCCCCGTCAGGAATGCCATCCGCCGAACTCGAGATAGACCAGATTACCCTGGGCTTTGACCAGGAAAAGGCAACCCTGGACTTTTTAGTTCACGGATTGGGACCTCAAAAGGAAAACCAGGCTGAATTATTTTGCCGGGCAACTCTGGAACAGCTGAAAAAACTGGGCAGCCAGGCCAAGAGTATATGTGCGGCTGGACGGCCCCTTTGCGTTCTCTGCGGTAGACCTATGGACCCTGAAGGTCATATATGCCCCAAGGATAATTGACCTTTCCACCCGGTATACTGAGAAGGATGGTTCCCACTGGAGAATGCCCTGGTCACCTGTTCGACTATTTTCGGCTCTTCTTGCCTCGGCGCCAGCGCCGCCCGGTGAGCCAGGATAACAGGGGATGAGGACTCCGAATGTCATTCACCACTTTTCTGGCGATATCCGGAGCTCCCACGATGAGAGCCGATGACCATTTTCCAAGATTTTCCAAAGCTTCCTGTTTAGACTCCTGTTCCGGCTGAAATTGTTCCAGGGGGAGCCAGTGCTTCTTTTTCGGTCTCCTGGTAAAAGCCAGTCCGCCGGCTTCCTTTACCAGTAAGACACCGGCGGCTACATCCCATAATTTTGGGCTGCCAAACAGGGCGTATTGGAAAACCCCGCAGGCAGTCAGGGCCAGTTCGAGGACGATGCTGCCCATATTCCTTACCTCATGGGGCTCTCTCCGGCTCTTTCCGGACAGTCGGAATTGACTTCCAAACGGGAGTTCTGCCAGGGGACGCCCAGAGGGTTTTTTGCCTACCTCAATCCTTTCTCCATTGAAACGAGCTCCCTTGCCCAGACTGGCATGATAGACACCGGCAGTGGCCAGGTGGCTGACTGGCACGTAGATACTGCCAACCACAGGTTGATTTTTCCAGAGTACCCCAACGGAAACGGCGAAGAGAGGCAGGCCATTTATAAAATTGGAGGTTCCATCCAGGGGGTCAAGTACCCAGACAAAAGGCGAATCTGATTTAAACAGTGCCCCTCCCTCTTCGCTCAGAATACCATGCTGGGGAAATTTCTCCCGGATAGCTGTCTTCAGAAATTCCTCGGAACGTTTATCGGCCGCAGTGACGGGGTCTGTGCTCTTTTTCCCCTTGAACTCCACCTCCAAAGGTTTCCCGAAGTACTCAAGCAGAATCTGCCCTGCCCCTTGAGCAAAATAAACGGCCTGGGCTTCAATCTCTTCCAGCAGCGAAATGTCTATGTCTACATTGTCCACGGTATAAATTCTCTTTCAGTCTGAAGTGATACGACACATTGTATCACATCGGTTTAGTCAGTTTTCAGATTGGGGACTTGGGGTCGCAATCCAACCGAATAGCGCTGCTGTTTCTTTCCGGAAGTATACTTTTAAGAAGGGTCTATTCGGTTTTGGTTGGTGACGTAATTATCTGTTCAAGCATTATTTTATATAATTTCGTTTAAACCCATTTCCCAGTATCCCTCTTCCCCTTGGTAAGGGCTTTGTATCAAAAGGGAGTTCGTCTGTGTCACCCTGGAGCGAAGCGAAGGGTCTCAGGGTTGGGAGGGGGT
>JAZFUA010000226.1:0-3246 GCA_036446975.1 Dehalococcoidales bacterium | reverse complement strand
TGCAGAATTACAACACGGAAGACATGGCCCATAAGATTCAACGGTGCATTGAATGGATCACTTCGATCCACACCCTGGAGCCAGGTGATATCATAGCTACCGGGACAAATCACGGCGGTCTGAACCCCTTCCAGGACGGAGACGGAATAGAAATAGAAACAGAGGGCTTGGGCCGGTTACGCATCCGTGTGCAGGATGATCTGAAACGAACCTGGGCCAGGGAGACCCGGCTGGAGCGCCAGCAGAAGCAACTGGAGGGAACGACACCCCAGCTGACGGGGAAGTACGAGGTTAAACCGGGCTAGACTGCTGCAGGTAATGATGGCTTTCATGAATTGATTTCCTCTTTGTTAATCTTAGCTATAAATATATAAATTCTCTTCGAGTGTTTATCCATGAAAAGTTTTATTCAGATCAAGGACTGGTACTGGGACGAAAGCATAAAGAATATGGTATTTGGGTATGTGAATGGGTAAAGATATAAAGGAAATACCCATAGTGTTGTAATAGGGAAAAGTATCCTGCGGAAATTAAATCGTATTAAAGTCACCGAGTTTATAAGGTGTCCATCGCTCGGCGAACAGCAATTATATTACATTCGGGAACGGTAACCGGGTAGGTGCACCCGGCAGCGACAATAAGCCGCCGTCCTTGCGTCTGTCCGACTGCATCGTGAATTTGAGCCTCTACTTCTTCAGGAGTTCCAAAGTGTAAAGTATGGTACTGCTCAATGCCACCTGCGAGGGCACCATCAAATAATCCGAAGGCTTCTTCAAGTCCAGGACCTGCTGACCGGTCATGCCAGTTTACTGCCTGTACGGGATAGCTGGCTAATTCAGCAAACATCGGTTGCTGCCCATGTATATGAAGGATATTAAACCAGCCTTTAGTGCTGGCTTTTAGAACTTCCAAATCGTAAGGACGACAAAATTTATCATGTTCGGCAACACTCATTACATCATAGCTAGCGGCTGAGGTGGATAAAAATATGCCATCTGCCCCTTCTGCTATACTGGCACGTACGAAATTGGCACAAGTTTCAGTCATAGCCTTCAAGGCACGTTCCAGTTTCTCAGGGGCACGCCTGAGGTGGGCTAAATAAACATCTTCGCCGGCCATAAAACGAGCCATACTCATAGGGTTGAACACTGTTTGAAGGACAGGTATATCCGGGTCTCGTTTCTCAATGACGATTTTCAGGCATTGCAAGATGCGTCCGTATGTACCTTTAGCTATGTCAATCGGCTCAATTGCATCCCAGTCCTCGATTTGCTTGATTATCCTTTCTTTATAAGTGCGTTCTCCGAGAAGCCAGCGACCGTTCGGCAATGCTTTGTATTCGTGCTTTGCGCCGTAATCATCAATACAATAGCTTGAAGAAGGAGGGATTTTAATGAAATCCCAATCGTATCTCTGTTGAAAATCCAGGGCACGTTCCGCCAGTAACCCGGCATCCTGGTCATCGACAGGCCAGTGCCTCCACAGGGCTACAGGCGGCCTATCAACCTGTTCGCCGGCCAGTGCCGCTTTAATTCGCTCCTTTTTCTTCATGTTTTTAATTAGTACCAGCCATACTTTTCAACCGAGTCCATCATCGCTTTAACATTCTCCGGTTTAGCATCCTGGATGTAGGCCGTGTCAGGGCTCAGGATATAACCACCCCCCTTACCGCAGACCTGTATGAGTTTCTTGCAGTATTCATCCACTTCCTGGGGCGAGCCCATTTGCAGCAAGGTCAAAGGGACACTGCCCTGGAGGCAGCAATGGTCACCCAGGGCCTCCTTGGCCTTGAACATGTCTGTATCGGTAAACCGTATGACCAGACTTCCCTTGGGAAACTGCAGGAAATACTCAAAGCGGTTTTCACAGAACCCTTCAGCGAATATATAGACCTTGTAACCCATGTCAATATTTTTCTGCAGGGTCTTTTTCCAGGTTGGCCAGTAAAAGGTCTCCCACTGCTCTTTGGACAGGAAACGGTCAGAACCCCGGTGAATAGGTCCACTGCTGACCATCTTAGGACCCTGCTTGTTGGGGTCAGCCGGCATTGCTTTGGCCATCTGCATCCGGTTGAGTTTTTCCAGGGCAGCTATGAGTTTTTCAGGGCGACGGTACATATCCGTAATTATGCCTGTCCAGCCCCTGTAGTTGTTAGCCAGCTGATCGAAGACTATCCCACCGGCGCCACCGCTACTTTGCGGCATTGGCGGGAAGCCCAGAGATGCCATATCTTCGCTAAATTTACCCATCATCTGGCTCCATTTCGCTTGTTCTTCTCCCGCCTTCCGCAAAACACGTCCTACTTCCTGGAACTCGGGTGTGGTAAAGAGGTGAGTAAGCCCCGTCAACCCGGCACCCCTGCCACTCAGGTCAGGGAGTCTGGAGAGAGGTTCCAATACACCATACACTCGAGGTAGATAGCGGCGTAAAGTGAAATCAGTGGGGTCTTCAAGGAAAAGGTCATACTCATCCTCTTTCATGTATTCGCCATCAACTGCCTGGTTGGTGATGTCAGGGGGAAACGGGCCGCCGGGCCAGCGTATGTTCCTGGCATCCAGCGTTTCAAGAACGGCCCCTGATTGCCCCCCCGCAGCCGGAGCCGTATCGGGCCCAAAATCCGCCATCATCTTTGTATAGGCCACTTTCCAGGGGATAGGGTCATAATAAAGAGCGGAATAGGGCAGCCCCTCCATCCTGGCAGCCAGATAGTTCCCGCCGAGAGAAATCGGTACCTTGTCGGGCTGCTTCATTTCGATAGCATCCCAAAGTCTCTTTTGTCTTTCCTGGAAGAGTTGTTCTACGGATTTACCGTGTTTCTTTTCGGTTTCGTCCTTTAGCCTTTTAAGATGTTCCCGATAACTCTCCTGTGTTGCGGTTTGGATTGCCATTTTAATTGCCTCCTCCTGTAAATATATTCTTTAGTTAATTTCGGCCGGTAAAATTCTCTATAACAGGTCTTTAACCAGGGATGCACCGGTCATTGTGTCACACCCGAAGGCACCTGCCCCGGAATAAACTCTTATCTGCTCATCTGTCTGACCGCCACCTGGTACTATCTTTTTCCGATATAATAATGCTACGAAGGTAAAAAAGCAACAATCAGCCTGCTCCGTAAAGGGAACACCCGGAAATCTCTCTTCAGGTTATCAAAGAATCAGGGTTAAAATGGGTTCCTTTTTTCGTTGAGAACTCCACGCCTAGTGTTCGGGCGCAACTACAACCGGACCTTTTTATCATCTGTATAAA
>JAZFUA010000225.1:0-2612 GCA_036446975.1 Dehalococcoidales bacterium | reverse complement strand
TGGTTTTATCATCGGGGGAAATCTATGTCTTTAATTCCGATGAACCTGCCAACTAAAACCGAATAGTACCATCTCCAGCCCAATCTTTTAACAATTAAGCCGCACCGGTAAGCCCATTGACGGGGTTCACACCAATACTATACTCAAATACACTTATTTTTCAGGCGTCGAAAGCTTATAGCATTATGCCAGGCCAAGCTGGTATAATAGCCAAAAACGAGGGACTATACATGGACGACGAGACCGTCAGACAAATCAGAGATATCGGAACAAAAATAAAAGAAAACGTTGAGCGGGTCATCGTAGGTAAAGGTGAAGTAGTAGAGATGGCTATTGTTGCCCTTCTCTGCGAAGGGCATATTCTTATCGAAGATGTACCCGGAATCGGCAAGACAATGCTGGCCAAGTCTTTGGCAAAGTCTCTGGGCTGCAGTTTTTCTCGCATCCAGTGTACTCCGGACCTGCTGCCATCAGATATTACCGGTACCTACATCTTCAATCAGAAAAGTTCAGATTTTGAGTACAGACCGGGACCGATTACGGCCCAGGTGGTACTGGCCGACGAAATCAACCGGGCAACCCCACGAACTCAATCTGCCCTGCTCGAAGCAATGCAGGAGCACCAGGTCACTGTTGAAGGCGAAACGAAGCCCCTGCCACGCCCCTTTATAGTGATAGGTACCCAGAATCCCATTGAGCAGGAAGGTACTTTCCCCCTTCCCGAAGCTCGGCTCGACCGATTTCTCATCAATATCAAGGTTGGTTATCCCAGCAAGGAGGATGACTACCTTATCCTGGCCCGCTTTCGTCAGGTCGACCCTCTGGAAGAACTGGCCCCGGTAGTTTCCTCTGACGAGCTTCTTAAAACGCAGGAAGCCTGCCGTAAAATTCATGTTGCCTCTGATGTGGAGGACTATATTATCCAAATCATCCATGCCACCAGGGAGCATTCCTCATTACAGCTTGGAGCCAGTCCCAGGGCAATGCTGGCCTTATACTGTGCCTCGCAAGCTTTCGCAGCTCTTCAGGGCAGGTCTTTCGTTATCCCTGATGATGTAAAATACCTGGTAAACTCGGTGCTGGCTCATCGCATTATGCCCAAGGCGGAAAGCCACCTGCGGGGGCAGACGGTAGAAGAGATTCTCAAGGAAATAGTGGATTCCGTACTGGTACCCGTTGAAGAGGAAATCGGGACTGAAGAAGGTTGAAGTTTGCTAGGCAGTAATTGGCTCCTTATAGCTTCCCTGCTTTTTATCATTGGTCTGATTACGCAGCAGTTACCCCTTATCCTGGTTTCGATATTGTTCATTCTGATAAGAGGCATGGCAAGACTCTGGGACCGCTACTGCCTCACCCGAATCGAGTACCGGCGCCACCTGAGCAGCAACCGTGTTTTCTTTGGCGAAGAATTGATATTAGAGGTAGAAGTAGCTAACCGGAAGCCTCTTCCACTGCCCTGGATTCAGGTTAAAGACCTGATACCCGCGGAAGTCACACTCCTGAAGGGTAAAACTACTTCATCATCTGATACAACCGGCGTTTTTCTCAATAATATTTTTTCTCTCGGCGGGTATCACAAGGTAAAAAGGCGCTACCCGGTGCGTTGTATGCAGCGGGGTTATTTCCCCTTCGGACCAACGAGTATTCGCTCGGGCGACCTTTTCGGTTTCTTCAGCCGGCAGATAGAAATCAAGTCGGTGGATTATCTGATGGTCTATCCCAAAATAGTCAGCCTGGAAAAACTGGGTATTCCTTCCAAACAACCTCTCGGTGATATTAGGACCAGAAGCCATATCTTTGAGGACCCCATAATTACTTCAGGTGTCAGGGAATATCAATTTGGCGACAGTCTGAAGCGGATTCACTGGAAGAGCACTGCCCGACTTGGCAAGTTACAGTCCAAGATTTTTGAACCAACCACCACTACGGATATGGGTATCTTTCTGGATGTTCGCACCGTAAAGCCTGCTTTTTGGGGGGGTATACCCGAGCTTCTGGAACTGGGCATTCTGACAGCCGCATCCATTTCTAACTATGCTATCGCATCCGGATACCGGGTCGGTTTGTTTGTTAATCAGCACAAGCGTTATATTGATGAACCTATCAGAGTACCACCCAGCCAGCATACTGACCAACTGATGCACATTCTGGAGGCTCTGGCTCAAACTCATTCGCATGACACCATACCGATAACCAGACTTGTCCAGCGTGAGTGCAGGAATCTTTCCTGGGGAAGCACCGTGGTTGTGATAAGTGCCATGCCAATCGATACCCTTTTCTCAACCCTGGTAAATATAAAAAAAGCCGGGCGGAACGTAGTATTAATAGTAGTCGGGGGTCCTGAACCCTCAATCAGCCAAAACGGCTTGAGAGTGTACCACATCCCTGAAGAGGTAGGCTGGCGTGAACTGGAGATGGTTTCTATGGCAGGGGCATAATGCCGTTAACGAACTTCTGCTCCCCAGTTATGATAAATCAAAATACGGAATCTGGCAGGTCACCGTACCTGGCTGAAGTAACTTCTAAATTAAAGGTATAAAATGGCGTTTGTGATTCGTCGATTAGTAAATTTACCCTGGATATCCGCTTTTCTTTCTCCACTGTCTGTAATC
>JAZFUA010000224.1:0-10736 GCA_036446975.1 Dehalococcoidales bacterium | reverse complement strand
CCTTTATCCTCTACCCCTTAACAAGGGGAAGGGGGGTGTTTTTCTTAAGAGGGGCTTCGCCCCTCTATAACTCCCTTTGGCGTTATCCTTCTTAAAAGTTGGGGTCTTCTCTGGGGCTTCGCCCCCTCTATGACTCCCTTCCGCGTCATTTATAAAGAGTTGATTCCTCTCAGGAACCCCGCCTCTTCTCTTCCCATACCCTTTCTAGGGAGAATTAGGTCAGGGGATGGGGTCACGATATAATCTTTACCACCTCAAGGGCTTCTGCCAGGCTTCTTTAAGCTCACTTAGAGGGGCATCAATAATCCTCTGCTGGTTTAAGCCGTATACTTCAAGAGAATCAGCCCCGGTAACTTCCCCAATAGCGGCGAAGCTGGTACCAGCCATCATCTTTTCAAATTCGTCCTTGTTTTCGGGCGGGACTTCAATCAGGAAGCGGCTGTTCGATTCTGAAAAGAGGATGAAGTCATCCCGCTCTATAGACTCACCCAGCGGGACTGCTTTGAGATTGATGGTGGCTCCCAGACCCCCGGCAAAAGCCATCTCGGCCAGGGCGACACCAATACCGCCTTCACTGCAGTCGTGGCAGGCCCTGACCAGCCCCTTCCCGGTAGCCAGGCTAAGACTATTCATTAACTCCCTGGCACGGAGGGAGTCAACCCGGGGCACCTTATTGCCGGTGAAACCGTGAGCGGCAAAATATTCAGAGCCCCCCAGCTCGTTTTGAGTGCTGCCGGCGATGTAGATCAGGTTACCGGCCCGCTTGAAATCCATCGATATTGCCTTAGCGGTATCTGCCATAACACTGATGGCCGAGATAAGCAGGGTATGGGGGATAGAGATAGTTTTACCTTCATATTCAAACTCGTTATATAGGCTGTCTTTTCCTGAAATAAATGGGGTTTCATAACCAATTGCCATATCGTGGCAGGCCTGGGCCGCCCGGACCAGGGCTCCCAGCATCTCCGGACGGTCGGTATTACCCCAGCTGAAATTATCCAGCAAGGCTACCCGGTCCAGGTTGCCACCGACAGCCACAATCTGCCTCAGGGCTTCATCAATAGCTGAGGCGGCCATCCAGTAGGGGTCAATCTCACCATATTTGGGGTTGATGCCATTGGAGATAATCGCTCCCATTTCAGAGTCCAGGACGGGTCTGATAATTGCGGCATCGCCGGGCCCGTCATTATTTTCGCCCACCAGGGGCTTAAGGATACTGCCTCCCTGCACTTCGTGGTCGTACTGGCGTATCACCCATTCCTTGCTGCAAACATTCCAGGCGCCGAGAATCTTTCGTAAATTTTCGTTCAGGTTTGACGGCATGGTAAAATCAGGTTCAGGGTATTGGGGTTGGCGCCAGACCGCTTCTTTCTGCGCCTGAGGCAGGCCGTGGTGTAAAAATTCCATACTCAGGTTACAGACCAGGTTTCCCTGGTAAAACAGCTGAAGGCGCCCGTCGTCTGTAAATTCACCGATGACAGCCGCCACTACATCCTCGCCGGCAAAAAGGCTCATCAACTCTTCGATATGCTCCGGGGGGACAGCCAGCACCATTCTTTCCTGAGACTCCGAGATCCATATTTCCGAGTAGGATAGCCCGGCATACTTCAGAGGCACCTTATCCAGGTCAACACGCACTCCGGTTTCTTCAGCCATCTCGCCGACTGCCGAAGAAAGCCCGCCGCCACCGCAGTCAGTTATCCGGCGGTACAGCCCGCGATCCCTGGCCTGGAGAAGAATATCGATGAGCTTCTTCTCCACAATAGCGTTGCCAATCTGGACGGAGGTGTAAGAAACTGCGCTTGATTCCTCGGTAAGCCGTTCCGAGGCAAAGGTAACACCGTGAATGCCGTCACGCCCGGTCTTGCCCCCGGCCACCACCACCAGATCACCCGGTTTCTGCCGCCCCAGGCGTCCCAGCTCTTTAGGCAGCAGTCCCAGGGTTCCACAGTAGACCAGCGGGTTGGCAGTGTATCGTTCATCAAAAAGAATAGCCCCGTTGAGGGTAGGAATGCCGAGACGGTTACCGTAATCAGCCACCCCGGCCCTGACCCCTTTAAAAATACGGCGGGGATGCAAGACCCCTTTGGGCAGCTTTTCAAAGGGAAGGTCAGGCGGCCCGAAACAGAAGACATCCGTATTGGCAATGGGTTTAGCGCCCAGGCCGGTGCCGAGAGGGTCACGGACAACCCCGCCCACCCCTGTTGCCGCTCCCCCGTAGGGTTCTACGGCTGAAGGGTGATTATGGGTTTCGACCTTAAAGCAGAGCGCCCAGCGACCATCAAAGTCAATCACCCCGGCATTATCTTCAAAAACGGATACGCACCATGGCTTATCAAGCTGCTGGGTCGCCTTTATAATGGTGCTCTTGAGCAGGTTATCAATAATAATTGTTTCTTTCCTTATTGTCCCAATTGTTTCCTTAAAAAAAATTTTACCCCTGAAGGTCTTGTGGACACAGTGTTCGGACCAGGTCTGGGACAGTGTCTCAAGCTCGGCGTCAATCGGGTTTCGTCCCTGCTCACGGTAATAGGCCAGAATTGCCTGAAGCTCTTCACCGGTAAAGCCGAACTGCTGCCTTATCTCTGAGAGGCCGGCGGCGTCTAATCCAAGAATATCCACCTGATTCAAGCTGAATTTGTACCCGGGATTTTCAGGAAAATCAATCTGCCCTGAATCGGCCACATGCTGGATAATCGGGTTTATTAGCAGACGGTTACAGATGATTTCAAGCTGGTCGGCATCCAGATGTCCCTGGAGCTGGTAGCGGCTGGTTGTTTTAACGGCCTTGACACCCTCGACACCCAAATCCCGAACCGCTTTCATCACCGTTTCTTCAACGGGGTCGGCAACGCCGGCGTTGTAGGCGACCTCGATAGTATGATAGCTGTTGCCGGCTTCGCTCTCCTCAGAGAAAGCCGAATCGTGGCGATACTCCTGAGTTACCGGGTCGGCCAGGAGCCGTTGGCAGACCAGTTCCAGTTTATCCGGCGCCAGGTCTGCATCCAACCAGTATATGTCCACAACCCGTACCCCGGAGACGGTGGTTATGCCCATGTCATGTATATCCCTGACCAGACTGGCCCCTCTGGCATCCGGCAGGTGACTCTTCAGGCGGACTTCAATTCTATTCAATAAACCTGTCCTTTATCACCTATAGACGATAAAAGGGGCTAACGCCCCAGTGAAGAAACAGATATTTCACTTCGAACTCGCTGTTCAATTATGTTATGAACCAAGTAACTCAGTTACCACCTCATTTATCTCGCGACCATCCGCCTTGCCTTTAAGCTCGGTGATAATCCTGGACATAACCTTGCATTTATCGCCTGGTCCCTGCGCTCCTACCGCTTGAATAATCCGGCGAGCTTCAGCAATAACTTCATCCCGGGTAATTTGCTGTGGCAGGTATTCCCGCAGGATAGTCAGCTCGGCTTCTTCCTGAGCCGCCAGGTCAGGGCGATTGCCTTCCCTGAAGGCCTGGATACTTTCCTCACGCTGCCTGGCTTCCTTGGCAAGAACACCGATGACAGCGCTGTTTTCTAAATCGGCTTTACTGGCGATTTCAGCATTTTGTATCGCTGATAGAACCATCCTGAAAACCGAACGTCTTACCTTATCCCCGCCCCGCATCGCCTGCTTGAGGTCATTATTCAGCTTTTCTTTTAAGCTTGATTCCACTTTAATCTTTCATCAGAATGACTATTTTTATTTTGTTGGTACCCGGCTTGTTGCTACCCTGGCAGACTTGCGTTTCTTGGCTGCTTCTTTTCTTTTCCGCCTGATACTGGGTTTCTCAAAATATTCCCCGTGGCGTATCTCGGACAGGATACCGGCCTGCTGCACTCTTTTGTTAAAGCGCTTGATCAAATTTTCAAAGTTCTCATTGTCCCCAGCTACCACACCAGTCAATTGGCATCCACTCCTTCTGCCCTATTTACAGATGACAGGATAATATTCCATATGTATTTTAGTTTGAGAAAGCCACTCTGTCAATACCCGCATTATCCCCACGCTGCCGAAAAGTTATATAATCAGTAAAAACCCGACGAATATCCGAATGAAGAAAAGATTAATTACAATCTCAATAGCTGCCACTGCCGGCATTATTTTGGGCTACCTTTTTATCTTGAGCTGGCTTTTAGGCCTGCTGGTCAGTAAATATGTGGCGGGTAAGTCATCCGGAGAAAAGGGCAGAGTCAGGTCAATTATTATTCCCTTCCCAAGATGGAGAATTCATCTCCATCACTGGCTTTACTCCTTGTGCCTGATGGGTTTCAGTTTGGCTATCGGCGTTCATTTTCTGTCGCCAACCGTTACCTACGGACTTCTGGGTGGCTCAGTATTCCAGGGTATTTATTATTATAATGACTGGCATGTTATTGCCGTAAGGAAATCGCGAGCCAGAGAAAAACGGACATCAACAGAAACCGGGACAAGATAGGGCTAGGTGTATTTCCGCTCGCGTTTGCGGAATTCTTCCAGCAGTCCGGGGTTAGGGTAACCGTCACCCGTTTTAGCCACCAGCTCTTCCTTGGGGCCATCCTGATACCAGCAACGTAAAACTTCAGCGGTAATCTCGGGCATAGTATCTATTACCCCGGTGCCGAAGCCTAGTTCAGCGCCTGCCCTGTCGATGGGCAGTCTGCCCCGCCGCGGATAGATATGCATGTGCCAGCGGTAGTATTTCCGGGCCTCTTCCATATCGATAAAAGTAGCCATGTGGACAGCTATATTCAGGTTAGTAATACCCCGGCAGAAAAACAGGGCCGGGAATATACCCAGCACCGATTTCATAATTCTTTTGCGGTCATCCTGTGTGGTCTGGAGTATGTGGGCAATATCTTCTTTGGGGAAGATAATTATTTCATCCGGGCAGGTCGGGGCAAAATTTGCGACTATGAAAATATCGTCATCATGAATAACCCTCCTGCCATCCTCCCTTTCTTCCCGTTCCAGAATAGAAAACGGGTTCTGGCCGTATCGTTCCCAGAGGTCACGGCTCCGCCTGATTTCAGTGTCCAGAGTCGGACTCGGTACTTTAGTAATACTTTTCCTCTGGGAGTGAGGGTGTTGCTGTGAAGCCCCGGCGAAAACGCCCCAGTTGGTAAAGTCCATAAAAGAAAGAACACCCGGGTCCCGGGCGCATATCGCCGCCAGTTCATAGGAAGATTCTATCATTCGCTCCAGGTCATCGAAATGAAGGTCGGAAAGGAGCAGCTTGTGCTGGGCAAAGGGAGGATAAATGGTTATCCAGTCATATCTTTCCCAGGGGTACATATTCGGCACGGATATTGCCCCACAATCGTGCTCAATGCGTTCTTTGGGGGTGTGTTCCTGATAGTTACAAAAAACACAATTCTCAACCGGATGTATTTCCAGCTCAACAGAAATCCCCATTACCCGCTGTGCCCTTTCCTCAGAGATTTTAGCTACATTTCCTGAGAATGGGTCCAGCCTGGTCAGGTAGTTTATCTGCTTTACCTGCCCGTTAGTGGTGAACGCCCTGGCCTGTCCCGATTGTTCCTCTAGAAGCATTCTTTTGCCTTCATATTCAACTACTCCAAAAATTTAATATTATTATTTCATCAGCCGGGGCTGCTCGGTGAGCAATTCCTCCGGAGTAATCCCGAGCGCTTTGGCAAGTTTGCGCACCGTCCTGGGCATAGCTTTCCGTTGCCCGGTCTCAATCCGGTTAACCGTAGTGACACTCAGATTGGCCAGTGCTGCCAGTTCCCTCTGAGACAGGGCGCGTAACTCCCTCAACCGGCGAAGGTTACTATCCATATATTCACTTATTTTCCATATCGTCTATAACCGGATACTCATATTAATTTTAAAAGAGTAACATGTATTCGACTCGTTGTCAAGTAGTTTTAATCTTGTTATGGATTGATATCAGATATGAAGTATTCTCTGATAGATAAAACGTGCAGCGGAAAAAACGGCAGATATCAGATAGCTTATAAATCTAGAGCAGGGTAGAGCCGAGGATGAGGGGAACAAGGGCAATTACAGCCAGTGCCCGATGTCCGCGGCGGGTGGAGTTCTGGGTGTCCCAGCAAAAGAGGTAGTTGGCAAGAACATAGGACAGCACTCCACCGGTCAGCAGGATAATAATCGACCATAAGGGATTGAACGTAGTCTCGTAATTCATTGCCAGTCCCTGATAAATTTTCATCGAATATATGGCCGGCAGCAGTTTTCCGATTCTGGCCAGTACTTCCGGTAGAAAGCTATCGGGAAACGTGAGTCCGCCGAGCATCATTGATGGGATGAAAATCACCTGCGACCATAACACAACGCTCTGTATACTGTTCGAAATAACGCTAATCAGCATACCCATTCCGGCAAAGATAAAAGCTGTCAGCAGGAAAAAGAGAATAAATGCTGCCCAGTTTGCCGGTAACGGCGCCTTAAAGAGCAGCGGGGCTGTTGCTGTAATGATTGCGGCGACAATTACCATATGTATTATCGTCGTCAGCGCCGGCATCGAAAGGATTGATATTGCCGGAACACCATTCACTCTGTAGCTGCGAAAGATTCCGTCCTCACGCGCCTTTACCTGTGGGCTGGGCATACTCAGTATCGTGCTGGACATGATGGCAATAATTATCATTGCCGGTATTATCTTTTCGGAGAAAGTCGGGTCAATTCCCGTAACCATAAATCCGAGTAGAAGATACAGTCCCAGCGGAAACAGGTAGTTCATCATCAGCAGAGTCTTATCACGGGTACCGGAGCGAAACTCAAAGGCAAAGTGATTCGTGAAAGCGCTCATTTACCGTCTCCCGTGCCGGTTATTTCGAGGAATCGCTCTTCGAGAGACGGACGCTCTACACGTAAGTCGATTAAAGCATCATTTTCGGCTTCAATATGTCCGATAATTGCTGAGACGGTAGCACCAGGATTGGTGCTGTAATAGATGGCGTAGTCATCCTTAAATGTTTGCTGGTTGACTGCAGGGAAGGTTGTTCCTTGTTCTGACAGGCTGTCGTTCTCGGTACGCACTGATATTCTTGTCAGACCGGAACCGGCGGTGGTTAGTTCACGGGGTGTGCCGGTAATGGCAACCTTACCGTTGAGCAAAATCGCTACGCGGTCGGTCATTTTTTCCGCTTCGGCCATATCATGGGTAGCCAGGACGATTGTTGTGCCAGCAGTCCTAAGTTCGCTCATTAAAGCATGAAGCTCATTACGCGATGGCACATCGAGACCGGCTGTCGGCTCGTCAAGAAAGATTACCGGTGGATTGTGAGCCATCGCTACTGCCAGTGAGAGACGCCGCTGCAAGCCGGTGGAAAGCATAGAGTACTGGGTACTCATCTTCTCCGATAAACCCAGGCGCTCAAGTAAAGCATAGGGCGGGGTTATACCGTGATAAGCAGAGAAGAACCGTAACGCCTCGTCGACACGCATTATATCCGGAAAACCGGAGGACTGTAGCTGAACACCGATAAGGTTGCGAAGTTTACGCCATTCCCGGGTGGGATCAATTCCCATTACCCGCAGGACTCCGCCGTCAGAGGAACGGAGCCCTTCAAGAACCTCAAGAATGGTCGTCTTGCCTGCCCCGTTCGGTCCGAGAAGACCGAATATCTCGCCGCGTCGTACCTCGAATGATACTCCGTCAACGGCTACAAAGTCACCATAGACTTTTCGGAAGTCCGTTACCTTGATGACAGTATCGTTCATTTTATGTTAGCCAGTATACTAAACTGAGTATCTTTTTACAATGCAGGGATGCCGGGTGTACACACGCTTTTTCGCTATTATATGATTAGGTGTATTCTGGTAGAATAGGGTAGTTATGAGAGAAGGTGCAGCTCCTATCCGTCAGCAATACCTCGGCATCAAGCAGAGGTATCCTCAGGCTATTGTCTTCTTCCGTATTGGTGATTTTTACGAGACATTCGACGAGGACGCCAGGATTGTTGCCAGAGAGCTTGATATCGTCCTCACCTCCAAGGAGATGGGTAAGGGTCACCGGGTGCCTCTGGCCGGAATTCCCTACCACGCCCTGGATAACTACCTGGCCAGACTGGTCAATGGCGGCTATAAAGTGGCTATCTGTGAACAGATGTCCCAGCCCGGTAATACCAAGGGTCTGGTCGAGAGGGAAGTCGTCCGGGTGGTAACCCCGGGTACGATAGTCGAGCCGGGTCTGCTCGATAGTAAGGCAAATAATTATTTAATCAGCCTGGTTTTGGATAGTGATGAGATAGGCATAGCCTATGTCGATATTACCACCAGCGAATTCGCCACCACCCAGTTACCCGCCTCCCGGGCGCTCCCGGAGCTGGAGCGGCTCAGACCCTCTGAGATTATTACCGCCGAAGGTTCCGACCTCTCCGGGTGGGAACTGAACACTCCGGTTACCCGCCTTGATGAATACTGGTTTGAGCCGGAGATTGCCCGTCAGGCCCTGCTTGACCATTTCGGGGTAGCCACCATCGACAGCTACGGTTGCGCCCACCTGCCACTGGCAATGAGGGCGGCCGGGGCTATTATCCACTATATCCGGGAGACGCAAAAGGGGGCACTGGCACAGGTAACCGGGCTGGCCACCTATTCTACCGATTCATTTATGGCCCTGGACACAGAGACCCAGGCTAACCTGGAGCTTTTCCGCAGCGGCCGCTTCGGGACAACCGGCGGCTCACTGATATCGACTATCGACCTGACCGGCACCTCGATGGGGAGCCGGCTGTTAAAGAGATGGCTGGGCCAGCCCTGTCTTGATATAGAGGAACTGGTCAGGAGACAAGACGCCGTTGATTGGTTCCAGGACAACACCCTGCCCCGCAATCAGACGGTAGCTTTACTGAGCAAGATGGCTGACCTGGAACGGCTGATTAACCGGGTGAGGAGTAATATTGCTAATCCCCGTGAGCTGGTTGCCCTGCGCTACAGCCTGGAACTGATACCCGGGTTGACCGAGATAATCGAGGGGGGCAGCAGCAACAGCCCGATAAACTGGCTGAAAGAGGGGCTTAAACCCCGCCAGGATGTGGTCGAATTAATCGGGGAGGCAATTGCCGATGAACCCTCGGCCAGTCCGGGAGATGGCAATGTAATCAGAAAAGGCTTTTCCGAAGAACTGGACAGTCTGAGACTGGTATCCCAGAACGCCAGGCAATACCTGGCTAACATGGAACGCCAGGAGCAGGAAAAAACGGGCATTAAATCTTTAAAGGTAGGTTATAACAGGGTCTTCGGCTATTACATTGAAGTATCCAAATCCAATCTGTCCCAGGTACCCGAGAACTATATCAGGAAGCAGACGCTGGTGGGCGGAGAGCGTTATTTCACTCCGGAGCTTAAAGAGTACGAATCGATGATTCTGAATGCCCGGGACGGGATTGATGAGCTTGAGACGGGCATCTTCCAGCGGGTCTGCCGCCAGGTAGCCACTGCCAGTGAGCGCATCCTGGCCGTGGCCGGTGTCCTGGCCAATGTGGATGTCTTCTCCGGACTGGCTGAGGTAGCCGTGCGCTACAGCTATGTCCGTCCCGAACTGACTAAAAATAAGCAGATAGTTATCAGCCAGGGGCGTCACCCGATGGTAGAGCAGAGCCTGGCTGATAGTGACTTCGTGCCCAATGATACCTTTTTATCTAATGATGATGCCCAGCTTATTATCCTCACCGGACCAAATATGGCCGGAAAGTCAACCTACCTGAAGCAGGTAGCCCTGATTGTACTCTTGGCCCAGATTGGCAGCTTTGTGCCGGCGGCTTCAGCCACCATCGGTCTGGTCGACCGTATTTTCAGTCGGATTGGGGCCAGGGAAGACCTGATGGCCGGTCAGTCCACCTTCATGATGGAGATGGTGGAGACTGCCAATATCCTGAATAATGCCACCCCGGACTCGCTGATTATTCTTGATGAAATCGGGCGGGGCACCAGTACCTATGATGGTCTGGCCATCGCCCGGGCGGTGGCTGAGTATATTCATAACTATTCCGGACTGGGGGCAAAAACCATCTTTGCCACTCACTATCACGAACTGGTGGAACTGGCCGGTGTCCTGCCCAGGGTGAAGAATTTCAATGTGGCGGTAACCGAGGAAAGGGGAGAAGTGGTCTTCCTGCGCAAGATTGTGCCCGGTGGCGTTGATAAGAGCTATGGCATACATGTTGCCCAGCTGGCCGGGTTGCCAAAATCAGTGGTGCACCGCGCTCACGAGGTGCTGGAAGACCTGGAGGGAGAGAGCAACCGGAAAAGAAGGCCGGCTACTAAAGGCCAGCGTCGCAGGCAGGAGCCGTCTCAGCAACTGGGCTTCTTCGGGCAAAAACCACCCCTGCTGGAAGAACTGGAGGAGATGGACATAGATGCTCTTACTCCGCTGGAGGCTCTTACCAGGCTCTACGAGATACAGAAGAAGGCCAGAGAGAGTTAAATCGATTCTCAGCCTTTCCGATTAGCATCAACCCAGCCATCGAACGTGAAATAGATGGCGAAGAGGATGGCAACGATGGCAAAGCTCATGAAAGAATTCTGGGTGATGACTATAGTCGCATAGGTAAATCTTGAGATGATAGCCAGCAACACGGCCAGCGCCGAGGCTGCTGCTGCCAGGCGGGCCACCATCTGGCGCCTCTTTCCCACTTTCATTGTTCTACCCCCTTTATCTATTTGAGCAGATTGTACACCCAAATTCTCCAAATGGCAAAAGGGAAACAGAACCTCTCTATTTTGATTTCTTCTTTTTATATTTTACGTTTGCCTTTAGC
>JAZFUA010000223.1:0-2805 GCA_036446975.1 Dehalococcoidales bacterium | reverse complement strand
TAGCAGACGGTCGATAACCTTGTTCTCTTTTAAAGTCTGAGAGGTAATCTCGGAAATATCTTCCGGCGTGACCTGGAGATAACAAATTTCCCCGGGGTAAATAACAACAATAGGGCCTTTCTCACAAAAGCCGTGACAGCCGGTCCTCCTGAAGTCTACCTTACCCTTTAATCCCTGTTGTTCCAGTTCCTGTTCAATAGCATTGGCCACCTTTTCACTGCCGGTAGCATGACAGGCAGTGCCGGAACACAAGGTAATACTGGGCTTATCGGGGTCCCTTTTCGATAAGATGTCTTTCCTGAGTTCTTCTAATTCAGCTGTCGAATTTATCCTTGCCATAATCTTCCCTTAATCATAGTTTTTCAGCACATCTTCTGCCTTGGCCGGGGCCAACTTGCCGTGATATTCTCCATCGACCACCATCACCGGTCCTAAAGCACAGCAGCCGAGGCAGTTAACGGTATCCAGGCTGAACTTTGAATCCGGGTCCGTTTCGCCGGGTCCGATTCCGGTGCTCCTGTTAACTGCCTCAAGAATGCGAGAGGCGCCACGAACGTGACAGGCAGTACCCACACATACGTGAATTTCATGACGTCCCTTGGGGATTAAACTAAAGGCTTTGTAAAAGGAAGCGATATGGTGTATCCGGTTTAGAGGCACGTCTAATTTCTGACTGATCTTCTCTAATACTTCTTTGGGAAGCCAGTGATTTTCACTCTGAATTTCCAGCATCACCTGAATAAGTGAACTGGCATCACCTTCATATTTATTTATAATCTCATCAATTCTGTCATTATCCATAGTCGCTATCCTAACCTTCCGTTTTCCTTCTCTTAATCCCGTGCCTGCTCTCTCATCTCAGGCAATAGCAAAGCGCTTCTGGCTCTCATCGAACCTGGTTAATCCTTGCCTGGCTGTACTGGTAAGGTATTTCGATACTTGAGATGGTTTTAAGTCTAAAACCTCGGCGATTTCTCCGGTTGAAAGAGGTCCTTCTCCCAGGAGCAGTAAAATCTGCCTCATTGCCAGTTTATTTCCAATCAGTTCCTGAAACAGACTGTTTGTCTCGTCACTATTGAAATATTCAGCATATTCTTTTTCCGTTTCAAAGTGTACTTTCAGCCTCTTCCTCTCCACCAGCTTGATGTAGGGGACTAAACTCGTAGCTGCTTCGAGCTTTAATTTTAACCCGTTTCCATTTGTTTCTCCTTCTGTTACCAGAGGGCCTAACTCCTTCAGCTGTTTGGTGAAGTCGGTAATAACTTCGGCGAAACGGATTCCTTCAGAGGCGGATACCCATTCAAGCCTTAATCTGTCCGGGTTTATCCCTATCTGTTCCATTAACTTTTTACATATGTGCATCATGCTTAATGCTTCGTAATTTCCCTGGGTAAGATAATGGCAATCGCCCAGCCAGCAGCCGCCGATGAACACCCCGTCCGTTCCGTTTTTAAAAGCCCGGAGCACGAATGCCATGTCGACTCTGCCGGAGCACATCACCCTTATTATTCTCATAGTAGGGGGGTATTGATAACGGGAAACACCGGCAAGGTCAGCCCCCGCGTAGCAACACCAGTTGCATAAAAATCCTAATATCCTTGGCTCAAATTCGTGCCTCACAACCATTCGTAGCTTACTCCTGAGACGGTAATATCCACTTTTTTCATTAGCTGGTTTCTACCAGGGCCGGAACCTCTGCGACGCCTGGAGCCGCCGCGTCGATTTGGGATATAATCTCTTCATCCGTATAGTGCTTTAGAGAAATAGCCGCTGTCGGACACTTTGAATTACAGAGGCCATCTCCCTTACAGAGGATAGGATTAACCCTGGCTTTTTTGCCTTGGGGTGTATCGACCATCTCTATCGCATCATACTTACAAACCGAGACACAAGCCTGACAGGCTACGCAATCACTTTCCTTTACGTCACAAATAGCCCCGGAGGCTATAACTGAATCACTTGAAAGAATGTCGGCAGCCCGGCTGGCAGCAGCGTACGCCTGGCTGATTGTTTCCGATATATGCTTGGGATAGTGAGCCAGGCCGCAGAGGAAAACGCCGTCTGAGGCAGTATCAACGGGCCTCAATTTTACATGGGCTTCCTGCAGGAAACCGTCCTGGTTTAAAGGTATCTTGAATAACCGGGTCACCTCATTGATATCTGCCGAAGGAATAACAGCGGCAGCTAAAGCCACCAGACCGGTATCCAGGGCAATCTTTTTACCTAAAACAGGATCTGTCACAGTAACCCTCAGAACAGGCTGGCCACCCTCCTCGACAGCTTCTACCAACGGCTTATCATCCGGCTCATAGCGGATAAAGGTAATCCCCTGATTGGCCGCTTCCCGGTAATAATCCTCTTTGAACCCGTAAGTTCTCATATCCCGATAGATGATTGAGATATCCATCTCCGGATTTTTCTCTTTCAGTTTCAAGCCGTTCTTGATTGCCTGGCTGCAACATACCCGGGCGCAGTAATTTCTGTCTTTTTGTCGGCAACCGACGCATTGAATCATCACCAGGCTCCGGGAGTTAACCACCTTTTCTTCTCCTCCGGCGATTTGCTCCTCCAACTCCAGCAAGGTCAATACCCTGTCATCGCTCCCATAAAGGTACTCGGTGGGTTTATATTCTTCCGCTCCGGTAGCGATGATGGTTATTCCGTGGTGTATTTCATTGACCCTTCCTTCAGCCTTCACCCTGGTTACGAAATTCCCCACAAAACCGGAAGCCTCTGTTATGGTGGCGCCGGTGGTTACATGAATTGAGGGGTGCCGGTAAACTTTACCTATAATATCGCTCAAAT
>JAZFUA010000222.1:0-3448 GCA_036446975.1 Dehalococcoidales bacterium | reverse complement strand
TTCCGATGGAATCGGGACGACTGAAGAATCTCAGGGCGGGGTGGGTAACGACCTGTATACCCCCTCCCAACCCTGAGACCCTTCGCTTCGCTCCAGGGTGACACAGACGAACTCCCTTTTGATACAAAGCCATTACGAAGGGGAAGGGGGATACAGGGGGATAAGGTCAAACGAAATCATATAAAATCTATGCTTTAGCAAACAAAGACATCACTAACCAAAACCGAATAGAACCAACTGAAGTATAACGTTACAGGAACATCAGTTGAAGAGAACACTATACATAAGCTATAATTAGCTATAAGTGAAGTCAGATATTCTACATTGGGAGATAGTTTTTGCTCAAAACTCATAATTGCGGTGAATTAAATAGGAGCTCCGTCGGTACCAGCGTAAATCTGGCCGGATGGGTTGACCGCCGTCGTGACCATGGCGGGCTAACATTTATTGACCTGCGTGACCGTGGGGGAATTACCCAGCTGGTATTTAACCCCGAAATATCAAAAGAGTGCCACCGGATAGCCAGCCAGATGCGCAACGAATATGTGGTCAGTGTTTCGGGTGAGGTTTCCCTTCGTCCGCCGGGAACCTAAAATTCCAACCTGCCCACCGGTGATATTGAGGTAATTGTGCAGAAAGTAGAGATATTAAACGAATCAAAAACGCCTCCTTTTTATATTAACGAAGAAGTTGAGGTGGATGAGTCGCTCCGTCTTAAATATCGTTATCTTGACTTGAGACGGAAACGAATGCAGAAGAACCTGGTGTTGCGCCACCGGGTAGCAAAGTTTATCCGGGATTTCATGGATGCCCGGGGATTCATTGAGGTGGAGACCCCTATCCTGATAAAGAGCACGCCGGAGGGGGCCCGTGATTACCTGGTGCCCAGCCGTGTTCATCCCGGTAAGTTCTATGCCCTTCCTCAATCACCCCAGCAGTTGAAACAATTGCTGATGGTGGCCGGCTTGGAGAAATATTTTCAGATAGCCAGGTGCTTTCGTGATGAGGATACCCGTGCTGACCGCCAGCCGGAGTTTACTCAGCTGGATATTGAGATGAGTTTTATCGATGAAGAGGATATTATTAATCTGACCGAAGAACTGCTGATATCCCTGATTGAGACGCTCTGCCCTGAGTTGCGGTTGATCAAGCCGTTTCCCCGTCTCAGTTACGCTGAAGCGATTGAGCGTTTTGGCACCGACCAGCCCGACCTCCGGTTCGGTATGGAGCTTAAGGATATTTCGGACATAGCCGATAAAACAGAATTTGGAATTTTTAAATCCTCCATCTCGAGAGGCGGCAGGGTAAAGGGCATCTGCGCAACAGGCTGCGGTGATTACAGCCGCGGCCAGTTGCAAGAACTGAACAAGCTGGCTCAGAGCCTGGGAGCCAGCGGACTACTGACAATCTCATTGGGGAACACCAGCGGTAGACTTGAGGATTTAACCTTGGACTCGGTGAAATCAGTCGCCGCTAAGTTTATGACATTAGAACAGGTGAAGGAAATTGGCGGCCGGCTCGAGGCCGGAATGGGCGACCTGCTGTTGATAATCGCCGGCAAGGCGACTGTTACCAACGCGGTACTGAACGGACTCCGCCAGGAAATGGGCAGGCGCTTAAACCTGGTCAAACCGGACCAGTTCAACATTGCCTTCGTGGTGGATTTTCCCCTCTTGAGCAAAGATGAGGAAACGGGAAAATACGAGCCGATGCACCACCTTTTCACATCTCCCAGGGAAAAAGACCTGGCGCTGCTTGACACGGAGCCGGAAAAGGTGCTAGGCAGGCACTACGATGTAGTCTGCAACGGCTACGAGATAGCCGGAGGCAGCATCAGAATTCACAACAGCGAAATTCAAAAGAAGATATTAAGCCTGCTTGGATATACTAATGAGCAGGCGGAAGAGCGTTTCGGCCACCTGCTGGAAGCCTTCAGGTACGGAGCCCCGCCCCACGGCGGAATCGCCTGGGGTTTTGACCGGGTAGTTATGTTGTTAGCGGGTGAAGAAACAATCAGAGAAGTGATTGCTTTCCCCAAGAACCAGAGCGCTGCTGATTTAACCTTCGGGGCCCCCGCTACGGTCACCGAAGAACAATTGACCGAATTACACTTGCGGTTACGGGATGACTGATTAATAATTGTTGGAGGAATAGTGAAAACAACCAGAGAGAAAACTGAAAATCATCAGGCGTTCCTAACCATTGAAATGGAGCCGGCTGAGGTAGAGGAATCTTTAGAGAGCGCCTATCGTCGTGTGGTTAAAAATGCCAGGGTTCCCGGTTTCCGTAAAGGGAAAGCGCCACGGGCTGTGCTGGAACGCTACATGGGGAAAGATAGTCTTTTCGAAGAAGCCATGAACGATCTGCTGCCTCAGGTTTACGATCAGGCAATCAAAGAACAAGAACTTGAAACTATCGCCCAGCCGCAGATTGAGATTGCTCAAACTGACCCGGTTATATTTAAGGCTGTAGTGCCCCTTAAGCCTACCGTTAAGCTCGGAGATTATCAGACTATTAAGGTCAAACCGAAACCTGAAAAAATTACCCAAAGTAATGTTGACGATGTGATGGAGCAGCTCCGTCACCAGCACGCTACCTGGGAGCCTGTAGAACGGGCCGTAGACTATAACGATTTGGTAGTGATGGATGTTGAGAGTAATGTTGAAGAGCAGCCTTTCATGAACCAGAAAGGAGCACAATATCAGGTTCGTCTTGACCAGACATACCCCGCCCCGGGATTTGCCGAGCAGTTAATCGGCATGAAAATCCGGGAAGAAAAAGAGTTCACGCTCAAGTTGCCTTCCGAGTATCCCCAGGAAGAACTGGCTGGAAAAGAAGCCTCCTTTAAAGTTAAAACCACAGAAATCAAACAGGAGGTTCTTCCCGAGTTAAATGATGACTTTGCACGGGAAGTCGATACTGAAATCGAGACTCTGAAAGCCCTCCGGGAACGGGCAACATCTGATATGAAGCTTAAAGCTGAAGAGAGGACACGGGTCGAATTTGAGGGGCAAGTAATTGATGCCGTAGTTGAATTGTCTGAAATAGAGTTCCCTCCGGTTCTGGTGGATTCGGAAATCAGTCGCAAGCTTAACCAGAGTTTTCAGGGAAACCAACAATCTCTGGAAAATTATCTTCAGAATATGAATAAAACGGAGGAAGAGTTACAAGAAGAACTCAGGCCGGTAGCGACACAGAATGTTATCCGGTCACTGGTGCTGGGTAAGGTTGCCGAAGACGGGAAAATAGAAGTTAACGACTCCGAAATAGACTCCGAGATTGATAATATGACCAAAGATTCCGCTGAGGATAAAAAAGATGAATTAAAGAAAGTTCTGGATACCCCCCAGGTCCGCCAATCGATTGAACAGACCTTGTTCACCAGAAAAACCATGCAATTGCTGAAAGATTTTGCTCAGGAAACCAAGAAAACTAAAAGAACCAGGAA
>JAZFUA010000221.1:0-6119 GCA_036446975.1 Dehalococcoidales bacterium | reverse complement strand
TAATATATACTTAACACGACAGAAAAACGGCCTGAATGGCAATTCTAAGTACCTGGGCAATATAAATACTAATAAAGAGCCAGCAATGGAGATAATACACGGTCAGGAGTTACTGGAACCCGACTACTTCTATCATGGTCTGAAGACAATAGAAGAGGGAGAAAAAACGACCCTACTTATTGAGTGTCTTGATGACATGCTGGTCAAATCAAGATTGTACTATTCTCTTGCCATCTTCTCCAGGATACAAAAAGAGAAGATAATCGAATATTATGCTGGGCTAAGCCAGCCTTTCTGTGCGGATGACCAACGCAGCCACCTTTACATCTTTCCCTGCAAGAAGATAACATTAGCTGTAACAATGAGATTCGCAGAGGGAGACCAACCCATAGACGTGCATGCGGTGAATGAGGCTGACCGTCACCCTCACAAGCTGAAGCGGATGTTATTGGAAGAGAATTTACATCTCTCGGAAAAGTGCTCCCTTTCTCCTTCTCCAGGCGAAAGTGGAGATAGTTAATCGTAAATAGGCCGGGTGTTTAAGAGGGACTTCGTCCCTCTTAAACTACTTCCCCTTCACAAGGAGAAGGGGATAGGGTTCACAAAAAACTAAAGCGAGATACAGTATGCCAGAAGAAACCACTAAGAAGATAAAAATCTCTCCATCAATTCTCTCGGCAGATTTTGCCCGGCTCGGTGAACAGGTAGCCGAGGTTACCCGGGCGGGCGCCGATTACATCCATGTGGATGTGATGGACGGTCATTTTGTACCCAATATCACCATCGGTCCCCCGGTAGTGGCGGCTATCCGCCCCCACACCACCTTGCCCCTGGATGTCCACCTGATGATTGAAGAACCCCAGCAGTACCTCAAGCAGTTTGCCGATGCCGGAGCCGATATTATCACCGTTCATATCGAAGCCTGTCCCCAGATTCACCCCATCATACAGGCAATTAAGGAACTGGGGGTTAAGGCAGGGGTTTCTCTCAACCCAGGTACTCCCGCGGACACCATTACTGATATTCTTCCCTATCTGGACCTGGTCCTGGTGATGACGGTCAACCCCGGTTTCGGAGGCCAGTCCTTCATTGAAGAAATGATGGGTAAAATTACCTTCTTGAGAGCTGAACTGGACGAAAAAGGGTTATCCGCTGAACTGGAAGTGGATGGTGGTATCACTGCTGAGAATGCCCTGAAGGTAGTAAACGCCGGCGGCAGGGTACTGGTGGCCGGGTCGGCTGTATTTAAATCATCAACCTCCATTGAGGAAGCTCTGAAGAAAATACGGGCCAGCCTGGATTAGAGATAATAGCCTGATAACGGTCCTGCCGGTATCCGGTTGATTTCATCTGTCATTGCGAGGAGTCTCGATTTCATCGGGGCGACGTGGCAATCTGGGAGGGGTGATTCTGATTCGCCGGTCAAGCCGAAGCTAAAGAACCTAACCGGAGGCTAGCTCTGGCTGACGGCCACTTTTTTATTCGTTTTATACTGAGTACGTAAACACCTGGTGCACAGCGTGAGTCTTTTTGGCTTGCCATCTATCAGGAGTGTAGCCGGGTGAATATTTGGCTTGAACATCCGGTTTGTATGGCGCTTTGAGTGACTCACATTATGACCGAACTGGGGTGTTTTGCCACAAAAATAACACTTCAAAAGTTTTCTCTCCTTGACCAAAGGGTCAAATTTATGTAAGATGCTTTTATCATACTATCACAGTCATAAAAACTTGGCAAGGACGGGCTGAGATGAAACAGATTGGCTCTATTGATGGGCGGGAATTTAAAGAAATGCTGGCGACGGCTACCGATTGGCTTGAAAAAAGCGCTTCTGATGTTGACGCCTTAAATGTTTTCCCGGTTCCTGATGGTGATACCGGGACCAATATGCTGCTTACCATGCGTTCGGGAGTGGAAGAAGCCGGTCAAGCCGCTGATTCCAGCGTTTCAGAAGTAGCTCTGGCTCTGGCAAAAGGAACTCTGATGGGAGCCAGGGGCAACAGCGGGGTAATCCTCTCGCAAATCTGGCGCGGTCTGGCACAGGGTTTACAGGACAAGACGACCGTTAATGGTGGTGACCTGGCCAAAGCACTAACAGAGGCCTCTGTTACGGCCTATAAAGGTATCAGCAACCCCGTAGAGGGCACTATTCTCACCGTGATTAGAGAAGCCGCCGAAGCGGGGCAGGCTCAGGTAGAAAACGGTAATGAAGACCTGATCCCGGTTCTTGAGGCGATAGTTAACGCAGCTAATGAATCGGTAGCAAATACACCCAATTTGCTGCCTGTCTTAAGACAAAACGGAGTAGTGGATGCCGGCGGTCAGGGCCTCTATACCATCCTGGAAGGAGCCCTCCGCTATATCAGGGGTGAGAGAGAACAAATGCAGTTCCGCAAACCCCAGATGATTGCCAGCAGCAACCCCCAACCCCTTGGACTGCCCCAGATGCTGTCGGCAGAAGAGGTCCCCTTTGGCTACTGTACTGAGTTTATGCTCAAAGGGGAAGGTTTTAACCAGGACAAAATCAGAGCCAGGTTAAAGAAACAGGGCGAATCTCTGATTGTGGTCGGTAATGAAAACACCACCAGGATTCATATTCATACCCTGGACCCGGGTAAAGTCCTTCGCTATGCTACTTCTTTAGGCACGGTGCATCAGGTAAATGTGCGGAATATGGATGAGCAGTACCATGACTTCCTTGAGATGCAGAAAGATAGAGCCCCCTCAACGGATATAGCCACCATCGCTGTCGTCTCGGGAGAAGGGCTGGCCGAGGTTTTTACCAGTCTGGGCACTACGGTCATTGTCTCCGGCGGCCAGTCAATGAATCCCAGCATTAAAGATTTACTCCAGGCGGTAAACTCTGTGAAATCAGATAAAATTATTGTCCTTCCCAATAACAAAAATATTGTTCTCACCGCCGAGCAGGTTCAGTCTCTGACTGATAAGAGAATCGAGGTTGTGCCGACTCAGACAATTCCCCAGGGCGTGGTCGCCCTTCTGGCTTTTGACTACGAGGCTGACTTCGAAACAAACGCTCAGTTTATGAAAGAAGCCAAGTCAACAGTCAAAACTATCGAGATTACCCGGGCTGTCCGTGCCGCCCAGTTGGATGGACTGACCATTAAGAAGAAACAGGCTATCGGCCTCCTGGACGGAGAGCTGCTGGTAGCCGGTAAGAATAGCCTTGACATTCTGGAAAAGATGCTCTCCAAGATAGACCTGAAGGATAACGAAATAATCACCATTTACTACGGAGCGGATACCGCTCTGCCTGAAGCAGAGCAGGTCAGCGCCAGTATTAGTGAAAAGTATCCTCAGCTTCAGGTTGAGGTAATTAAGGGCGGTCAGCCTTACTATAATTTCATCGTCTCCATAGAATAATAAGGAGGGGTTTTAATATGACGGTCAAGATTATTACCGACAGCCTATCCGATATCACCAGCGACATTGCCGATGAACTGGGAATCACCGTGGTGCCGTTAACTGTGCTTTTTGGCCACGAGGCATTCCTCGATCGGGTTACTATTACCACGGACGAATTCTACCGCCGGCTGACTAATGAGGATATCCTGCCTACCACCACTCAACCCGCCCCGGCCGCCTTTATAGAAGTTTATGAAAAACTGGCTGAGGAAACCGATGAAATCCTGGTAATCACCCTCTCCAGCAAGCTTAGCGGCACCTATCAGTCGGCTCTTAGCGCCAAAGATATGGTTAAGAGTAAGTGCCGCTTGGAAATAATTGATTCCAAACTGGTGGCTATGGGACTGGGACTGGTTGTTCTGTCTGCCGAAAAGAAAGCCCGGGAAGGGGCATCCCTGGACGAACTGATTGATTTTGTGAACAGCGCTATGGCCCGTACTCATTTTATCGTCTATTTTGATACTCTTAAATACCTGGCTAAAGGCGGACGAATCGGTAAGGCACAGGGACTACTGGGTTCGTTACTGTCCGTAAAACCAATACTTACCATTAAAGAAGGTGAAATGTCCCCCGTAACCAGACTGCGCTCCCGGTCGGCCGGTCTGGACTATCTCTATAATATCGCTGCCGGTATTCCCAATATCGAGGGACTGGCCGTGGAGCACGCCACCACTCCTGACGATGTTGATAAACTGGTTGAACGCCTTGACTCGATCCATCCTAAAAACAAGATTGTGAAAGCGATAATCAGCCCGGTGCTGGGAGTTTACGGCGGCCCCGGCGCCCTGGCTATTACTGTCCTTGAGGCGGAAAAGAAATAATCAATATCAGGCCTGGAATAGAACTTTGCCGTTAAATGCTGAGTCTCTACGTAAAATCCTCGACCTTGAATGTGATAAAGGTTATGCCGATTCGGCGGTAATCGGTGGGCTGGACAGGTTTCTCCACAACTGGGCTGCTCAGGCCGTAGAGTCGATAACCACCCCCAAACTCCTCAGCCGCTTTAAAAAACTCCGCCTGGCCGACTCAAAGTACGCCTCATTGACTCAAGAGCAGCGTAAAGAGTGGATAAATAACCTGACCGCCTTTTTAGCCGGATTAGAGGGCGAAAAGGCTAAGAAGCCGAAGGCTGCAACTACCCCCTCAGTCCGCAAACCGTCCCCAAAACCGAAAGTGCTAACTGCTGCTGCCGTCAATTCTCTGGATTCACCCATTACCGTTGTCAAAGGCATCAGCCCGAAACTGGCTGTCAGGTTTAATAAAATGGGGCTGGAAACAGTCCGTGACCTGCTCTATTTCTTTCCCCACCGCCACCTTGACTACAGCCAGAGAAAATCCATTTCCCAACTTGTTGAGGGTAATGAAGAGACTATCCTGGCAAATGTCTGGGAAGCCAGGGAGACCAGGCCTGGTGGCAGGCGCAGTACCGAAGCTACCGTCGGTGATGATACCGGTAATATCAGGGTAGTCTGGTTTAACAATCCCTACCTGGCAAAGAACCTGTCCACCAATAGCAGGGTGGTTATCAGCGGTAAAGTAAGCCTGTTTCAGGGACATCTTGTATTTCAATCTCCGGAGTGGGAACTGGTCGAAGACAAAGAGCTGATCCATGTCGGCCGGCTGGTGCCCCTTTATTCCCTCACCAGTGGCTTGCGCTCCCGTCAGGTAAGAAAACTGATGAAGGAAGTTGTCGACCAGTGGGCGGGGCAGGTGGATGATTTTTTGCCTCCTGAGTTAAGAGAGAGGTGTGACCTGATGGAATTGTCCCAGGCCATTAGTCAGGCCCACTATCCTGAAGACGCAACTGCCAAAGATAAAGCCAGAATCCGCCTGGCTTTTGACGAGCTTTTTATACTTCAACTGGGCGTACTGAGAAAAAAGCGCGACTGGCAGGAAAGCCAGCCGGGCAGCCCCATCAGCACTAATATCCCTGTGCTGGAAACCTTCTTGAAGTCTTTACCCTTCAGCCTGACATCAGCCCAGCAGAGAGCCCTTAAAGAGATTCTGTCTGACATGGAGAGGCCACAGGCTATGTCCCGCTTGCTGCAGGGAGACGTGGGCAGCGGCAAGACGGTGGTTGCTCTGGCTGCCCTGCTTATGACGGCGGCTAACGGCTACCAGGGTGCCCTTATGGCTCCTACCGAGATTTTAGCCGAGCAGCACTTTTCTACCACCTGCCGGCTCTTAGCCGGGGCCGGACACCTGGAAACGGAGGAGGATTTTATAAAAACATTCTCCGGGATTTTACCCCGTCCTCTCACCCTGGCCATGCTCATCGGCGCCATTCCCCTGAAAAGAAAACGCCAGCTTCAGCAGCATATTCAGGACGGGGATATAGACATTATCATCGGCACCCACGCCCTTGTTCAACAGGGAGTGTCCTTCCACAAACTTGGCCTGGCCGTGATAGACGAGCAGCACCGCTTCGGGGTCGAACAGCGCTCGGCGCTGCGTCAGAAAGGCTTTAATCCTCATATCTCGGTAATGACGGCCACGCCTATCCCCCGCACCCTGGCTCTAACCCTGTATGGCGACCTTGACCTCTCGGTGATAGATGAGCTTCCCCCGGGCAGGCTGCCGGTGAAGACGAAATGGCTCAAACCCGCGCCGAGAGAGAGCGCCCACGCCTTCGTCCGCAAACAGGTAGCCGAAGGCAGGCAGGCTTTTATTATCTGCCCTTTAATCGAGGAATC
>JAZFUA010000220.1:0-3860 GCA_036446975.1 Dehalococcoidales bacterium | reverse complement strand
CCCCTTTTTCCTGGAAGTAATGTGAAATAAAAAACTGCCGGATTGTATGACAACAAGAAAATTTCTGAATTCAAGGTATATAGGGACAGAATCATAGGAGAACTGTTTATTTCCCCTATTTTCCGAACTGGTACTATTTATCCCGGGTTTGGTATTTTCAGTTCTCTTATAGTGAGGGTAACTCTGAACTCCTGGAGTGTGAAACACCCAAACCAGCTATAGACGTCTCCTCAGGTGTATCCGGTAGTAATCCGGGTCTTTGTCTGGCTGACAAAAGGTGTTTAGTAAGTGAAACTCCGTTGATTTCAAATTGTTATCTGAATTGACAGCCATGCGGCTATTAAATATAGTTAGTAGCATGTCCGGTGGTATCCGATTTTGATTAGGGGAGATGATGAAATGGAAAATTCGTTGAATGTAAGGCCGTTGACGATTGAAAAAACAGGAATGAAGCAGGGTACATTGGATGGCGAGGTGGCGGTGATTACTGGTGGCGGCAGTAATATTGGTCTGGGAACAGCCAGGTCACTGGCATGGTTGGGAGCGAAAGTTGTTATCGCTCAAAGGTCAGAACAGAAAGGTTCGGAGGCCGCGGAACTTATCAATCAGGAGAACAAGCCAGGCACAGCGATTTTTGTACAGACTGATGTTACCATAGAGGAGAGCGTTAATAATTTGGCAAAAGATGTTATCGACACTTTTGGGAAAGTGGATATACTGATGAATAATGCTATGAATATGGGTGGTGGCGGGCGTTCTATATTGAATGCCCCAATCGAGGTTTTAGACCAGCAATGCTCAGTCTCCATACGGGGTACCCTCCACTGTATCCGGGCTTTCGTGCCGGCGATGGTGGAGCAGAGGCATGGCGTTGTAGGCTATGTGGCGTCCGGATTCCGCATGGCCAGGGGTGGTGGCACCTATTTTGCCGTGAAAGGGGCTACCAGTACCATGATGATGGAACTGGCGGCCGAACTGGGCGATGTGAAGGACACCGGGGTAGCCGTATTTATGCTAGTCCCCGGAAATGTTGTTGAGCCTCCAAAGAATGAAGAAGCCGGGATAAATCGGCCAAGCATGTTCCCGGGACTCAATGTGGGATACGAAGGCTCGATGCCACCGGAGGACGCCGGGGCTGCTATAGCTTATACAATCACCCACGCGGCTGAAATACACGGTTCGGGAGTAACAACCGGACAGGTGCAGAAACACATGGGATGGCCGTTCCCGAACCCGGAACTGGTCCCCAGGGGGGATTTTGACAGGTTAAGAGACGGAGTTGGAGTGCGTATTTACGGCTATATGGGCCCAGGCTTTTCGCAGCCCGGATATAAGCGATATTCACTCAGCCGGTCCGACTCCGTACCCAGCGAGTCAAACAGCTTTCTATCTTTGATGAATGAGATAGACGATAAGAAATAAAGAGGTCTATTTCTGGCATTGTCAGGTCAGATATTAAAAAATGAAAAGGGGGAAAACAACTATAATGAGCAACCCGAGAACGAGTGCCAGCCCTAACCTGCCCGAGAATTGGAGGCAACTAAACCCGGAAGAGAAACGGGCGTATAGACTTAATAACTATCTCGATACTCAGGGGAAAAATTTTATCAGTCCGGCAGCTGAGAAAGCCTATAAAATTAGAGCTCAGAGAATGGTGGATGTCGTGAATGTTCAGGAGCCTGACAGGGTCCCGGTTAACTTGCCTGTAGGTAGTCTGCCCCTTTCTCTGGCCGGACTCAACTCCTACACCGCCTTTCACGACCAGCAAAAGGCGATTGAGGCCTACGCGAAATTTAATGAGCAATATTCGGACGAGCTGGAAATTTTTGTAGGTTCGGGCGTCACTTCCGGCAGAGCCTTGGAGCTACTCGATTACAAGATTTATTGTTGGCCAGGGCACGGCATCTCTGAAGAAGCCACCGGATGGCAATACATTGAAGGCGAGTACATGATGGAGGATGAATATGACGACCTGATTCGCGACCCCTCGGATTTCTGGCTGAGGACTTATTTGCCCCGCGTATTTGGCGCACTGGAACCCTTCAAAATGTTCCAGCCTTTTACCAATATTACAGAAAATGTTCACGTAGGGCAGTTATTAATGCCTTTATCCACCCCCCCGGTGCAAGAGATGTTGCAGAAAATGATTGACGCCGGTAAAGAACAGCAAAAACTTAGCCAGCTTACTGCCAAGTATGCCGGTATGGGAGTATCTCACGGGTTTCCGGTAATGGGCAGTGTTTTTTGTAAAGCGCCCTTCGATACCCTGTCAGACACCCTTAGGGGTACCAAGGGACTTGTGTCCGACATGTTCCGCCAGCCGGATAAGCTTTTGAAGGCCCTGGACGTGATAGCTGATTTAACCATCAGTACCGCCTTAAAATCCCCAATGATTAATAGAGCCGTTATGGCCGGTTATCCCCTCCACAAGGGAGCCGACGGCTGGATGTCACAAAAGCAGTTCGACACATTCTACTGGCCATCCATGAAAAAAGTGATGGATGCTCTTATCCAGGAGGGTCTTATCCAGCGTCTATTTGCCGAGGGTGGTTATAACACCCGTCTTGAAAGCGTGGCTGACTTTCCCAAGGGTACCGTGGTGTGGCATTTTGACCAGACTGATATGTTCAGAGCCAAAGAGATATTAGGAGACAAGTTCTGCATCCAGGGTAACGTTCCTTCGGGGATGACAATTACAGCCACAGCCACAGAGGTTAAGGAGTACTGCCGTAAACTGATAGAAGGCTGTGGTAAAGGCGGCGGGTTTATCCTCTCAGCCGGAGCCGTGGGTAACGATGCGAAACTGGAGAATATAAGGGCGATGCTGGCGGCGGTCAGAGAATACGGGGTATACCCTCTCACTTCTTGATTACAGGTTTCGGTTGAGGGTTTGTAATCCGGATTGCCATAATGTGCCCGGGTAAAATTGGTGACTACCAGCTAAAAGGAGGGCTGGATACGTCCCCTGGTGGATATACCCAGCCCTGATTGAGGGGTTATGTTATTCCCATTTCAGTCGTAATTAACCCAGTAACACTTTATCACCCAGGCGGTAGAGAACCAGACCGGTTCCGCTGACGGCAATCCCGATGATGACCATGAAGATACCGCTGACTATGACCACGGTCACCACGCCATATCCCAGTTGGGCCAGGTTCAGGGTATTCTCCATCGTCATGGCCTTGAGGATTGTATCACGCTTGGGGTCTTCCCTGTCCAGCTCCGAATAAACCCCGATATCCATACGATGTTCCCGCAGGACGCTGGCCATTAGCTCTGCTTCGGTGGCCGTATCTATGAAGCCATTGATTTCCTCGGCTCCGCCATAAGTTATCTGTTCCACCTGCATCGCTTCCTTTATCATGTTATTCTTGGCGATGCCCTGACCGATGAACACAGCACCGATGACCAGAGCCACCATCCCTAACAATAGCACTCCCTTTCCCAGATTCCGATTTAAACCTACCATTTCACACCTCCTCTCTATTTACCCTTCAATTTGAGTATAGACTGTGGGGAGGTGACTAACAATCGGGGAAAGTATTGATTTTTCCCGCGGTGTAATCAGGGGAATCCCTGACAGGGAAACAGGATTCTAGTCAAACATGCCCTGAGTTCGGGCATATTTTACCAGATCAGCCCTGGTATGCAGTTCCAGCTTATCCAGGATATGGGCGCGATGTGACTCCACTGTCTTTATGCTGATGATAAGGCGTTCGGCTATCTCCTGGTTGGTGTAGCCATCGGTAATCAGCTTGAGCACCTCTTTCTCCCGGCTGGTCAAGTTAGTGTTGTTTTGTTTTGTCCTCTCTTGATCCACCGCGTGAATGTAACCACTGATAACCATTTTGGTTGCCATG
>JAZFUA010000219.1:0-4777 GCA_036446975.1 Dehalococcoidales bacterium | reverse complement strand
TCGCTTTCTGACCTTCTGGATAATAAAGATGCTTTATCCCGGGTATAACGATACTGTCCGGTTATTGGAGACATCTCTCAGGCTCTCCTTGCTATAGAATCGTTGGCAATAAGTAAGATAAATAAGAATATACTATATACTACCACAGGGTATATTCTCCGTCAAGTTGAGTGACAGGAGAGTTTTGGTATATATTAGAGATTAATATGACCTGTGTCATACAGATATCTGAATAAGGATTGTATCATAAACATAATGTCTGTATTATAATGTTGAGGTGTCAAAATGAGAAAGACCTACCTGGATAATGCTTCTACTACTCCTCTTCATCCTGAAGTTCAGAAAGCGATGCTGCCATTTATGGGTGATATTTTTGGCAATCCTTCCTCACTTCACCAGTGGGGTGATGGTGCCAGGGAGGGAATAGAGGCTGCCCGGGCTCAGGTGGCTCAACTTATTGGGGCCGATAGCGAAGAGATAATTTTTACAGCCAGTGGTACCGAAAGTAATAATATGGCGGTTAAAGGGCTTGCCATGGCTCAGCCGAAGAAAGGCAAGCACGTGGTCGTTTCAGCAATCGAGCATTTTTCGGTGCTGCACTCAGCCAGGACTCTGGAAAAGTCAGGCTATGAACTGAGCGAAATACCGGTGGATAAATATGGCAGTGTCGACCCCGAGGAAGTTCGGAAAGCGATCAGGGATGATACCGTGCTGGTTTCGGTAATGCATGCCAATGGCGAGGTGGGCACCATAGAGCCGATAGGCGAGATTGCTCAGATAACCAGAGAAAAAGGGGTGATATTCCATACCGATGCTGTGGCTACCGCGGGAACCATACCGGTTAATGTGAAAGAACTGGGAGTAGATGCCCTGAGCCTGGCGGGTAATCAGTTCTATGGTCCAAAGGGGGTGGGAGCACTCTGGGTACGGAAGGGGGTGCGGATTATACCTCTGCTGGACGGTGGCATTCAGGAAGGCGGACGCCGGGCCGGGACAGAGAATGTACCGGCTATTATCGGTCTGGGTAAAGCCGCCGAATTAGCTAAGGCTGATATCGCGGCCAGAATGGAACATCTCTCTCCGCTGCGTGACCGCTTACTTACCGAATTATCGGCTAAGATTGACCATATAGTAATCACTGGTCACCCTCAAAACCGTTTGCCTGGAATCGCCAGTTTCTGCGTGGAGTTTATTGAGGGTGAATCCATGCTTATGTTGTTGAGTATCCAAGGTATTGCCGTGTCCAGTGGTTCTGCCTGTACCTCAAAGGCTCTTAAGGCTTCACATGTGCTTCTTGCCATGGGAATATCTCATGAGCTGGCTCAGGGTTCACTTTTATTCAGTCTTGGTACGGATAACACCAGTCAGGACATAGATTACGTTCTGGAAGAACTGCCGCCTATTGTAGATAGGCTAAGGCAGATGTCACCGCTTTATTCCAAATTTATCAAAGAGGAAAAGGGAGACAAATAGCATGCCAGTTTATAGTGAAAAAGTCATGGACCATTTTACGAACCCCCGTAATGTAGGTGAAATCGAGAACCCGGATGGGATAGGGGAAGAGGGCAACCCGGTATGCGGGGATATGATGACCTTCTATATAAAAGTGAAAGATAACCGCCTGGAAGATGTGAAGTTTAAGACTTTTGGCTGTGGAGCGGCCATTGCTGTTTCCAGCATAGTCAGTGAGATGGCTATGGGCAAGACACTGGAAGAAGCCCAAAAAATCACTCCAAGTTTAGTAGCTGAGGAACTTGACGGGTTGCCCAAGAATAAGCTCCATTGCTCCAATCTGGGCGCTCAGGCATTGAACATGGCTATCCAGGACTACCTGAATAAAGGGGAAAAAACCAAAGGGAAGAAAGCGGTAACTACTGAGTCCAAGCCGGGTGATCAACATTGCTATTGCCCCTACTGTGATGAGGAAATAATGGATGCAGCGGCACCTTACTGCCAGGCTTGTAAAATAACTTTAAGTCTGTGTCCCGAATGTGATAAGGCAGTGTCCTCTGATGATAAAACCTGCCCGAATTGCGGGGCTGATATAAAAGGGTAAATGTAACCAAAGGAGGAAAACAGTGGCAACGAAAGAAAAAGTAATGACCGCCGTCAAGGAAAAAGACCAAGAGGTAGAAAAGGAGAACAGGCTGACCATAGCTGTCTTAAGTGGAGACTTGGAGCGAGCTTTGGCCGCTTTCATGCTGGCGACCACCGGTGCCAGTATGGGGATGAAGGTAAGTATGTTCTTTACCTTCTGGGGGCTGAATATTATTAAAAAGAACGAAGGTAGTATCAAAAGTAAAGGGCTGATGAGGAAGATGCTGAACATGATGAACCGGGGCGGCTCAAAGAGGTTAAAGCTGTCCAGATTTAATATGTTTGGTTTGGGTACCTGGATGATGAAAGGACTGATGAAAGAAACCAATATGCCCTCCATCGACGAATTCATCATTATGGCCAAAGATATGGGGGTAGAGCTTATTGGCTGTACTACTACCTGCGGGGTGATGGGGATAGCTCCGGAGGAGGAAACTTTCCGCAGTGAAGTTGATAGCCTGTCTGGCGCTGCCTACTTCTTGAACCTGGCCAGCAAATCAAAAGTGACTCTCTTCATCTAGTAAGCTACTAAGTTAATCAAGGAGAAGAAACGTATGAAGGCAGACAAAACATTAGATTGCATGGGGTTTTACTGTCCACTCCCCATTGTCAAAACAGTTGAGAAATTTAAAGAGCTCAAGACGGGAGAGATTCTGGAGATGGTGGGAGATGATAGGGGCATAATAAAGGATATGCCGGCCTGGTGCGAAGCTACCGGACATGAGTTCCTGGGTGTAGAGGAGGAGGGGGGAGAGATCAAAGTCTATATGAAAAAGACCCACGATTAGAGACCTGATTTCAAGAAAGTGCTCTTCTAAATCTTAATATTTTCAGGGTATTGCTCTAATACCGATGAATATTTTAAAAAGGCATCTGAATTAAAAAGGACGAAAACCACTTCTTTTATCGAGGTAGTCTGCCCCTTTAAAAAACTTATTACCGTCTTTATGGCTACCTGAGTTGCTTCAGCCAGCGGATAACCATAGGCACCGGTGCTGATTGAAGGGAAGGAAACACTGCTCAAGCCATTCTCATCTGCCAATTTGAGGCTCTCCCGATAGGCGCTGGCCAACATCTCAGGCTCGCCATGAGCGCCTCCGTGCCAGACCGGGCCCACTGTGTGAATAACAAACTTCGCCCTGAGATTTCCACCTCCGGTAATAACCGCTTTTCCTGTTGGCAATTTCCCCTGTCTGGAGATAATTTGTTTACATTCCTCCAGGATAAGCGGACCGCCGGCACGGTGGATAGCACCGTCTACGCCACCACCCCCCATCAGACCCGGGTTAGCAGCATTAACGAGAGCCTCGGTAGTTTGGTCGGTAATGTCTCCCCGGATTATGGATAGCCTGGTTTCTCTTATAAATGCTTCAACAATGCGTCTTTCTATCTCCAGCTTAATCTCCAACGCCAGTAGTTTGCTTTGAATACAAGATTAGAAATATTTACCCGACAATCCTCTTTACTTCTTCCAGTATCCGGGGTAATATTTGGCCGGTTTTTCCCTGAATCAGATAATCTGAAATGCCTTCCTCGGTTAGGGGTGTCGGTTCATCGTTTACTTCAATTATAATCGTCGTTTCTCTTTGTTTGGCAATTCGGGGCAAACTGGCAAAGGGGAAGACCACAGCCGAAGTCCCGCAAATGAGTATTAAATCGCACTTTAATACTTCTTCCAGACTCTGCTCGGCCACATCACCGGGAATCGGTTCACCAAAAGAAACCGTGTCAGTTTTTATTATTCCATGGCACCTGGGGCAGGAAGGGGGCAGACTATTTTCCTGTACCAACTTTTCGAAATCAAAATCGTCATTCCTGAACCTTGAGCCACAGGTCAGGCATCTTAACTTATCGACACTGCCGTGATATTCAAGCAGGTTACCAGTCCCGGCTTTTTCATGCAGGGCATCAATATTTTGAGTGATGGTGCATTTCAGAATACCCATTCTCTCAAGTTCCACCAGGGTATGATGGCCTGCGTTAGGCATTGCGCTACTCAGATTACCCAGGGAATGCTCCCTTGAACCGGCTAACCTGTTTTGCCACCAGCCCCTGGGGTCTTCCATGAATTCCTGATACCCCTGGTAGGCTCTTCTTTCAGCAGCAGGGTTCAGAGTCCAAACACCCGAGGGTCCCCGAAAGTCGGGAATTCCCGACTCGGTTGAAATACCGGCACCGGTCAGAGCAATACCGTATTTTGAATCAGCCAGGTCTCTGGCGGCTCTTTGAATTGCCAGTTCCATACCTTCCCCTCATTCTAATTAGAACCGGGTGTTTTTCAGCCATTAGTTTTGACAAATTCTTCTATTGTGCCAAAATACATATCCAGATCTACTATCATAACATCATTGTGGTCAGCACCGGGAATAATAAGAATACTTTTATCCCGGGCTGCAGAGTTCCGGTAAAGCTCTTTGCCTTCTTCAACGGAAATAAGCTCATCGACCTCACCGTGAATAATGAGACTGGGAACCTTCACCTGTTTTATCTTGTTTTTGTTTAGAAACAGACTTCCTTCAGCTAATAAGGGTTCTGTTCCGCTAAGTCCGGATTGACTCCACAGCCGAGGAAAGTTATCAGCCGTACCACTCTCTATTATCAAACCGCTGATATCAACTTGATAATTAAAAGCAAGCTCTATAGCGGGAATACTGCCCAGGGAACGTCCCATCAGAAAAAG
>JAZFUA010000218.1:0-4190 GCA_036446975.1 Dehalococcoidales bacterium | reverse complement strand
CTTTGAGCTGATGCAGGCAAAAGATGAGTTCAACCTGAATCTGCACCAGGTAGCTGAAATCTGGCGTTATGGCAGTGTCGTTCGCTCCTGGTTACTTGAACTGACAGAGGCAGCCTTGAAGGATAATCCCAGATTAGAAGGTATCCAGTCATTCGTCGAAGACTCCGGAGAAGGACGCTGGGCGGTGGAGGAATCAATATCTCTTGGTATACCAATGCCCGTTATCACCCAGTCGCTCCAGATGCGGTTCAGGTCGCGCCAGGAGCAACCCTTCGGAGCTAAACTGCTGGCGGCAATGAGGCAGCAATTCGGAGGGCACGCTGTCAGGAAAAGCGAATAGCACTCCTTTGGAACTGATATGAAGAATAGAGGTGAAGTGATATGTTTGCGGTAGGGATGGTTAGTGGCAAACCTGGGGTAGATGATTTTGAAATTCTCAAGCCGGAGATAAAGGAGCCGGATGAGGTACTGGTCAAGGTTAAGGAAGTGGGTCTGGACGGAACTGATTTCGGTATCGTTAAACGGGCAGAGCCGGACATAGCCGAGGGAAGAGACAGGCTGGTTATGGGACATGAGATGGTCGGAGTGGTTGAGGAAGTAGGTAACGGGGTGAAATCGCTGGTTCCCGGCGATGCAGTGGTTATGACAGTACGCAGGGGTTGCGGTATCTGTCATCCTTGCCTGCATAACCAGAGTGATATGTGCATGACAGGCCTCTTTACTGAAAGAGGTATCCACAAGCTGGATGGTTTCCTGACGCAATATGTCGTTGACCGGGAGCAATATATGGTAAAAATACCCCCGGACCTGGTGAAACTGGCCGTTTTTACCGAGCCACTGAGTATAGTAGAAAAGGGAATAGAGCAGATAAGGATTATCCAGTCGCGTCTCCCCTGGGCCTGTCCTCATCCGGAGCACAACTTTCAATCCGGAGAATGGGGAGGATGCAAAACGGCTCTGGTAGTTGGCGCCGGACCCCTGGGCTTACTGGCTACAGCCCTAATCAGACTGGCAAAAGCCGACACTTTCGTGATGGATATCGTCTCTGAAGATACTCCCAAGGCCCATTTAGTCAGACACATGGAGGCCCATTACATTGATACCAGCGCTAAAACGCCCCAGGAAATACTGGATCTCTGCTGCCCACTCAGCGGAGAACTCCACTTGATACTCGAAGCCTCCGGTGCCGCTGAGACAGCCCTGCGCCTTATTCCTTACATGTCCCGGAGCAGTATCTATGTAATGACAGGCATCCCCAGAGGAGACCTGAATATTCAACTGGACGCCGCCCAACTGGTGAGACAGATAGTCCGCTACAACCAGGTGGTGGTAGGCAGTGTAAATTCTAACCGCAAACATTTTGAAATGGCCTTAAAAGATATGGGGGAGGTCAATTCCCGGTTTGATGGCCTGCTTAATGAGATGATAACCCACCGCTTCCAACTGAACGATTATCAGCAGGCTTTCAGCCTCAGCGACCCCCGTCATATCAAGACCGTAATCGAGGTAGAACCGTGGGATTGACAACTAGCGGTACCTGCAGATGAGAACTGCTCCCCGGTTATATCACCCGAGCGCCGTCCGGATATAGCTAATGATAGATTTCAGTTTCTGGTTTATGTTTCCAGTTGCTACCGCAATCGCCACTATTGCCATGATGGCCGGAATTGGCGGTGCGATAATGTTTTCTCCTTTCTTTATGCTGGTACTGAAGTTAGACCCGCTGTTAGCTTTGGGAGCCGGACTTGTAATTGAATTCTTCGGGTTTTCCAGTGGCATGATTGGCTACTGGCGCAAGCACGAGATAAATTTCGATATCGTGAAGAAAATCGTCTTTTTCACGGTACCCGCAACCGTAGCCGGGGTATTTCTGGGCAGAGTGGTTCCTGCATATGTCCTTCAGATAATGCTGGTTTTATTGCTCTTGTATCTTGCTTTTCAATTCCTGGTGAGGGGTAAAGAGTGTCAACCCAAAGACCCCCGGTGTACCGGAGTCAGCGGAATAATTGGAAATTGGGAAGTATCCTGGACTACAAAGCTGGCCAGCCTGTTCGGGGGTTTGATAGTAGGCATGATATCCGCCGGCCTGGGGGAAATCAATGAACTCACTTTTCTGAAGAGAATGAAGCTGCCGGTACCCACGGCATCAGCCACATCGGTATTTCTGGTAGCGATGAGCGCGACTGCCGGTTCTGCTATTCATGCTTATTTTCTCATCACAGAAAGAAACGTGTCGGCCTTTAACCAGGTTGCTTCAATGCTGGTTTTTGCAGTACCCGGTGTTATAGTCGGGGCCCAGATTGGAGTTCTGCTGGCAAATAAAATAAACCCCCGTGTCATGAGCATGTTTGTGGGAATATTATTCTCAATATTGGCTGTATTTACGCTCCTGCTGGTTATATAGGGGCCAAAATGTGAATAGAAGAGTTTATAGCGATATGGACTGAGGAGGTGAGGTTCACTGGATAAAAGGCACAGGTTTCTTCAAATGATAAAATACTGAACCCTGCTTAATTTGACTTGCTTTTACCCTCATTATAGAATTAGAACAGGTAGACCGGTTCGGGAATCTATAGAAACCAGGTTATATCAGGAGGAAAATCAGGAATGAGTATTACTGCAAATGGGCTGGCAGGAGTGGAAAAGGGAGAACAAACTCACTATAGCCAGTACGTTAACGGCGAATGGAAACGCATCTCCAATAGCTTACCCCAAGAGATGATGATTACCCTGTTTATTAATGACCAGGAACTGGTTTCTATCATGTGTACGCCGGAGAAGCTGAACTTCCTGGTGACTGGTTATTTACTCTCTGAGGGCTTTATTAATAACCTGGACGAGGTAACCTTGATGCGGGTTTGTTTGGAGGAATCCCTGGCCGAAGTCCGCTTGACTCACCAGATAGATGCCGTTCCGACCCGGCGTATCCTGACATCAGGGTGCGGGGGAGGCACAACCTATGATCAGGGAGAGAATATACAACCACTCGATTCAAGCTGGCGTGTCTCGCCATCTCAAATTATGTCTTCGATTAAGCTACTTCAAAGAAGGCCCGAAGGTAATGGAGAAAGCGGCAGTATACGCAGAGGGCTTCATGTCTCCGCGCTAAGTGATGGCGATAAGCTGATTATCAGAGCTGAGGACATCGGCCGGCACAACACCCTTGATAAAATCCGGGGTGAGGCTATGCTCACAGGGATACCCACAAAGGACCTTCTGCTGGTTACAACAGGGCGTATTTCATCAGAGATGCTGGTAAAAGTGGCCAAGATGGGGATACCGGTGGTTGCCTCTCTTAACTCGGCGACAAAACGGGCTGTCACACTTGGCGCTGAATTGGGTATTACTATAGTGGGATATGCTCGTGGCAGCCGTTTTTCCGTTTACTGCTGTGAAAACCGATTGCTGCCGGACTGAGAATAATAATTCTTACGACCGGGGTTTGGAAGCAGGTAAGGGAAAAGCGAGCCCTTCGATTAAAAGGTAAGCTGCCTGTAGCGCCTCGGTAGGGCAAAGAGGGAAACATTCCTTGCAGATCCAGCACTCCCTGGAGGCTATCTCCGGAATGAAACTTATCTCCCGCCTCGGTCCTCTGTCAACAAATCCGACAGCATTTGCCTTCTTGACTTCAGCACAGTATCTGACACACAGCCCACAAAGAATGCAGAATGAGGACTCTTTTTCAAAACGGTCTTTATCTGCTCCATATTCTTGAGCCAGCTCCCGCAATGACGGGGAATCCGGAGCATGAGCCAGCATCAACTCCAGCAGCATTTTGCGAATTTTATCTATCCGCTCAGACCTGGTGGTTACCACCAGATTATCCGCTACCGGGCGAGAGCAGGCCGTATCCAGATTTGTCCTGCCCCTGGCCTCTATTTCCACCATGCAAATTCGGCAGGCAGTATAGGGTTTCAACTTTTCGTAATGGCAAAGAGTCGGGATGTCTATCCCGGCGCTTCGGGCCGCTTCAAGAACGGTCATCTCTTCCTCGGCTTTAACCTCTTTGTTATCGATAGTCAGGGTAACCTGGGGCATTGTTGTTCGCCTCACTTGCTTGTTACTGTGGATAATTCCTTACAGACGAGGGCGAGACAGCGCTTCTCGTTAATGTGAGCGTCTAACTCATCCCTGAAATTCTTAATCATGCTGAGCGGCGGACCGGAGGCGCCTTGCCCCAAAGCGCAAAG
>JAZFUA010000217.1:0-2725 GCA_036446975.1 Dehalococcoidales bacterium | reverse complement strand
TTTCACTATTCCCACCAGGTCTGCTCCCAGGTAACGGGCGGTGGCTTTAATGTTCCGGGTCATCTCATCTTCATCGGTTACCGGATACTTATTGGGGTAAACAGGCGCTCCCCGGCCTGCGGGTGGGGCGTCTCTCATCTGTCCCAGGAGTGTCCGGGCAGTAGCGAAAGAGTAATAGAGCGGGTGTAAGCCGGCTGCTGCGGGTGTTCTCGCAGGCTTGAGTCCACTCGAACCGGTTTGAGAGGCTCCTACCGGGCCCTTGGGCCAGTCTGGCCAGTCCCAGGGTTCTCCAGCGTCAAATGGTTCGACCGGTCCAGGGATTTCAATGGTTATCTGACGGATAGCTTTTTTTACAGCCATATCTCCCTCCTTAAAAAAACGAATACTGATATTTCTTAGCAGACCCTATACTTAGTCATTTTAAAGTTAAAGTATAGCCTTCGTCCAAAAGATTTGTCAATGCAGCTCAATGTTTCAGTCGTCAGGTCAATATCTTAGATGGACTGCCGGATATTTAGGGAAACATTGCCGATATCCAACAGGATTAAACTCAACAAAATATCATTTCGCTCAGATTTTCAAATAAAAACAAACAAGGGTTGCAAGGCCGGGCATAGCAAGCAATCAAAGTGAAAGCTGTTTTCCAGGAGACATTCAAGCCTTCCGGCAGCCAGCATTATCCAGAATATTGACAGGAGGGTCTGTAACTGTATAGGATGTGAGCTAAAACGATAAGAGGGGCAGAATGAGTATTAACAAGCTGGTTGGCAGTTTTGATGAAGCAGTGGCCGATGTGTTTGACGGGGCCATTATTCTTATCGGGGGTTTCGGGCCGGCTAACGGCTCTCCCAGCTACCTGATACGGGCGTTAGAGAGACAAGGGGCTAAAAATCTTACCCTGGTAGGTAATTCACCGGGGCACGGCCGGCGAGCGCCAGGGGCAGCGCCCCCTGCAATAAGAAGAGGCCCGCCTAATTATGATAACGGGGGAATCCTAATACAGAACAATCAGGTAATAAAAGCAATCTGCGCTTTTCCCGGTCATAGCCGACCCGGAATGGAGTCTGATTTTCATAAGCAACTGGCAGAAGGTATAATGAGTCTGGAAATGGTGCCCCAGGGAACGCTGGCCGAAAGAATCAGGGCCAACAAGGCGGGCATCCCGGCCTTCTTTACGCCCACCGGTGTCGGTACCGCCATTGGGGAGGGTAAAGAAACCAGGATAATTGACGGCAAGGAGTATGTCCTGGAGTATGCGATAAAAGCTGATTTTGCCCTGGTGCGGGCCCATAAGGCCGACCGCTGGGGCAACCTGGTCTACCAGGGTACCTCCAGAAACTTTAACGGGGCAATGGCCGGGGCGGCTACGGTGACCATCGCTGAGGTAGACGAAATGGTGGAACTGGGTGACCTGAACCCGGAAGGAATTGCCACCCCATCCATATATGTAAACAGGGTAACCAGCAGACAGGACAGCAAAGGAGAATAAGATGGCAGAACGACTTGACGAGCAAACAATGGCCCTCCGGGTAGCCCGGGAATTTGAGGACGGAATGGTAGTTAACCTGGGGGTGGGCATCCCCACCCTGTCGTCCAATTATATCCCTGAAGGTAAAGAGATTATCTTCCAAAGCGAGAACGGCTGCCTGGGCTACGGACAGATGGCTACTTCAGAAGAGGAACGGGATTTTAACCTGATTAATGCCGGCGGGCAGTTTCTTATCAAGCAGCCCGGTATGGCCTTCTTTGACCACGCCGAATCCTTCAGCATGATAAGGGGAGGACATATCGACCTGTGCGTACTGGGCGGTTTACAGGTATCTGAGAAGGGTGACCTGGCTAACTGGTTGATTCCAGGCAGAGAACCGGGTGCTATCGGCGGGGCGATGGACCTGGCCTTCGGAGCGACTCGCCTGGTGATAGCCATGACTCATACTACCAAGGATAACCAGCCCAAGATACTTTATAAATGCAGCTATCCTCTCACCGCTCCGGGCTGTGTAAACCTGATTGTGACCGATATTGCCGTTATCGAAGTGACGGATGACGGCCTCCTGCTTAAGGAAACTGCCCCGGGTTGGACGGCTGAGGAAGTCCAGGCATTAACTGAACCGAAACTAAAAATCGCCCTTGACCTGAAGCAGATGTCACTTTAGAATGAGGTAATATCCGGCAAATAACAAGACCTGTGCACTGAAAATATTAAAGTTGCCGGGTTTATCAGATTATGGAAGGAGATTTTTAAATGGGTAGTTTGACGCGGAAAGCCGCTATCGTGGGTGTAGCCGATTCGTATACCGGTTCCCTCACGGGTATGTCGCCTAATGAAGTTATGGCCCAGGTCACCAAGCGGGCCCTGGACGATGCCGGCCTGACAAAAGACGATATCGATGGCTTTTGTACCACTGCATTCGGGGGTGGGGGCCTTTTAGAAGTAGGTGAATATCTTAATATTAAGCCCCGGTTCTGTGATTCGACTCAATTCGGCGGGTCTTCTTTTGAAGCTCATGTCCACCACGCCACCGCCGCCATCGCCGCCGGTATTTGCGAAACAGTCCTGGTGTGCATGGCCGGAACCAATGTTTCGGACCGGCAGCTTAACCTGCCCCGAGGAGGGGGAGGTGGTGGTGGAGACCCCAGGTCTCCCTCGGCCGGTTTCATTGCTCCATACGGACTGGGAGGGCCGGTCAACAACTACTCAATGGCAGCTACCCGGCACATGCAT
>JAZFUA010000216.1:0-5822 GCA_036446975.1 Dehalococcoidales bacterium | reverse complement strand
GGTAAAACTAAGGTACAGGGTAGATTTACCCTTCAAATGGTCAATGAGGAACTGGATTATAAAATATAGGGCGATTATGAAGCCGAAAAGCAACGCCCCCGCCCAGGTTAAAATATAGATTCCCATAAAAACAGCCGCCAGCAGGCTATAAATAAGGGGCTTTCTGAGTGTCGCCCAGTCCCGTTGTTTAAGATGTTCGAAGGTTAACTGCCGTTGACTTGCCGTCTTGACGGCCAGGATTAAAAAGAGCATGGTTATTGCGGTGAAAAGCGTCTCGGCAACATGTTGGTCGGTAAAGCCGAGTATTGACCGTCCCAGAAATTCACCGGGTAATATGGCGATAAGACCGGCTGCGAGCACACCCGCCCAGCGGCCAAACAGCTCTTTACCGATAAAGTAAACGGGGATAATGGTCAGGGCACCCAGAATTGCCGGTAAATAGACACCGATTATATCAACATGATACTGAGTTGGTGTGCCCAGGCCGATAATCCAGGCGGGGATGGCAATGAGCCAGACGAAGAAGCGAGGGATAATTTCTCCTGAGGCCCTGGGGTACATCTGATAGGGGTCGATGCTCATATGCCGGGGGAAATTATGCGCCAGATTATCAGCTATACGTATCTGATAATAGGCATCGGCGCTGGTGTATTTTATCCCTTCATCACTAAAGACCTTGTCATAAGGCAGATAGACTCGGAGGAAGAGGGAAACGGTAATGGCCAGAAAAAGTAACAGAGTGACCAGGAGCGCAGGGGATATTTTGATTCTACTCATCCGCTGTGCTCTTAATTGACGATGTAATCATAACTATTTGGTAATTATCACATAATGACTAATCGTTATCAAGTCATTACCCGGGTTTCTATGTTTCTCATGCCTTAATCTGATTGACGGCTCAAAAAAGCGAATTGTAGATTAATTTGGTTATTGGGATGTATATTGTATAATGTGTCTGAAGGCAGGTTGAAGGGTTGATAGTCTCAGGTGGGCCTTCAGAAAGGAGATGAGCCTATGAGTGACGGTAGACGGAGGTCCTCCGTTTAGACAGAGGGCCTCCAAGATGGGGAGAGGATCATCATCAGGTGGTCCTCTCCTCATTTAAGGTACTCCTATAAGGTACCCCAACGATTTCACCATTCTTTGAATCAACCGTTTGTGTTCTGAAAGCACAACCCCGACCCATTTTACAGCGGGTACATACTGCAGGGGGTGTCCCGTCTACCCCTCCGGCGCTGATGCCGATAGCCATTGACCCGGACTTGCGGGGTAACATGGTTGCCCCGGAGCTTAGAGAAACGCCGATTTGTTCCGGAGATACCAGTTTAAAAATAGACTGCTGGGCCGAAATATGCCAGCAGAGCCCTCCCGGCTTGAGAGGGTTGGCAGCCATAAATCCCGGAGGTACTACCTCGTCTTTTATGAATTCAAAGGCTCGTTTTTGCAGGAGACCTACGGCAGTATTGCCAATGCGGTCTAATATCAGGGCTCTGGTAGCCTCTTTTTGAGCGAAGCATTCCGCCACCTTCTTTTCCAGACCGGGGCCGATGGTAGCAACGACCAGGGCTATTTGGGATGCCGGCCTGAGTCCTACCGGGAGGGGTATGGAAATGGGCACCTTTTTGCTGTTGTGCCCTTTCCCGGGAATTACCTCGTAGACAAAGGATGGCTCCACCAGTCCGGAGAAAATCTCCAACAGTTTCTCTGCCAGATTGATGATTCGGGGTACAGGTCTAAATCCTCCTCTTTCCAGGCGCAGGAGAATTTGCTCTCTATCCAGAGGGAGGTCTAAATTACGGATAACGGTCACGGTCTAATACCAGCCATACTTTTTAGCTGATTCCACCATGGCCATTACATTGGCTGGTTTGGCTTCATCAATGGCGCTACCGGGACCCAGGATAAAACCCCCATCCTTGCCAACGACCTTGATGAGTTTTTTGCAGTATTCTTCCACGTCCTGGGGTGAACCGGCCTGAAGTATGGTAGGAGGTACGCCGCCCTGAATGCACATATGGTCACCCAGTATCTCTTTGGCCCTGAAAATATCCGTCCTTTCACAATGAAAGATAACCTTGCCCCGGGGCAGGTCGAGAAGGTACTCCAGGCGGTCGTCCCAGACTCCTTCCCAGAAGGGGGAGGCAATATAACCGAGTTCGATGTTGGTCAGGATAGCTTTCTTTAATCCCGGCCAGTAGAATTTCTCAAATTGTGCCAGAGACATGAATCCGTCTGAACCCCGGTGCAGGGGCATAAAAATCCTTACCGGGTTACCACTGGGGTCAGGTTTGGCCGGGACCAGTTGAGAGATTCGCCATTCCAGGATTTTGTCACAGGCGGCCAGCAGTTTATCGGGACAGCGGTACATATCAAGCATCGCCCCTCGCATTCCCCTTAAGTTGTCCGAGATGGTATCAAAGGGGGCCAGGCTAACTCCACCACCCATACCGGCACGGCCAAACTGAGAGGGGAAACCCAGTTGAGCTGTCGCCTCAGCCAGGCCAGCCCCTTCTTTCCTCAGTCTATCCTGCTCCCGGGCGGCCTGAGTCAGTTTTTCAGCCAACTCAATAAACTCAGGTCTGAGGAAGAAACCGAGAATGGCGGTGAATCCGCCCCCACCAATCATGTTCCGGAAAGGGGGCAGTTTGGTCATCGGCTCAAGTGTTCCGAATAACCGAGGCAGATAGCAACGTAAAATGAAATCAGATGGGTCAGCCAGAAAGTGGTCATATTCATCCGCCTTCATGTATTCACCTTCAACAAACTGGTAAGCGACATCCGGAGGAAGAGTTCCCCCCGGCCAGCGCTGGTTCTTGACATCAAGCAGCTCGTTGACCAATCCGGAGGTTCCCAGGGCCAGATTAGCCCCGGTATCCGGTTCAAAATCAACAATCGTCTTCAGGCAAGCGTCACGGTAAGCAAGGTGATCATAGTACATGGCTGATACGGGCACTCCACCATACCTGGCGGCGAAGACACCGGTTTGCATTGTAACCGGAACCCGGTCCGGCACTCTCAGCTCAATGACATCTTTGAGTCTCTTTTCTCTTTCGTCACGGAGTTGCTCCACGGTCTTACCGTGTTTCTTCTCAATTTCCGTCTTTAGTCTTGATATCCGTTCCTGAAAACTTTCATCTGTACCGACTGGAGTAACATTGATTGCCATTTTTACTTTTCTCCCCGGTTAAATAGTACTTTGAAAAATGTGTTTTTTCCCTGTCTCATCTGCCTGGAAGTCGGAGATGGTTAAGGTTGTTTTACATACTTGGGTTTGAGTTTAGTCCCCTGGCAGGGGTTTGTCAATTACTTCAAAAGGAACATTATTAAAAATTATACTTATTAGTCTGTTGAGAAAGAATAAGGGAGCACTGTTAACAATGCTCCCTTATTGATGGCAATAATTTTCAAAAGCGACCGGTTAATTCCCTTAAAAATCGGTAAAACCTTACCGCCAGGCGTCAATGCTGTAAGCCTGGCCATGGCCGCCGCCAAATCTGTCGCAGTTTGTTTCCTGGCCATCACAGACGATTATATTGTACTCCCAGGGACCGTTCCCTCCGGCTGCTACCATGTAATCATCGGGCAGTTCTTTCCAGTGCTTTCCCGAGGTTTTTTCTATCCCCATCCAGCCATTTGTATGCTCATCAGGCCTGCCGCGCATGCGGTAGTCTTTTAGTGGTTCAAAGCTCCTGTTAAATATCCATTCGTAGATCTCGTCTTTAGTCTTGAAGCCGTAGTCATACATGTCCTGGGCAATCTGGGGAGTCATGACCAGGGTAAAACCGCTCTCTCTGCATGCCCAGATGTCTTTGGTGAGAAACTCCAGGTAATTGTGGGGTCCGGGGATGCCTTTAACATCGAGGTACCTGGCTATGGCTCCGTGACCGGTTCTCTGGAGTGAGCGGTATACCCCCGGCATATGCTCCTGTCCAAGCCCCCATACGCTGGGGCTGAAGGTCATCAGGATGCTCTCATCCTTCTTGAAGCCAAACTCCTCGTTCAAGCCTTTCCAGCCATCCGGCAGTCCCTCCGCGTATTCGGCAAAGATTAAGCCACCGTTAGTCAGGGGGCTGGTATAAGTTCTTGTCACGGAAATACCGGTTACAGTATCCTTAAAGCCACCCAGGTTACGCCAGAGGAGACTACCGACGCGACCGATAGTCTTATTGGGACGGTTCCCGGGTCCAAACCGGCCGTAGCTGACATTCATCCCTATTTCCTTGTAGATGGGACCGCTGACAATGTATCCTCCGCCATTGCCACGGGCACCTCCGGCGCCTGATTCGGCTATGGCCAGTACCATTGGGAAATACTCCGGTTTACATCCGGCCATCACGGCATTGACCGCCACCTGCTCTACCGTAGCCGTCCGAAACATGGGTTGGAATACTACCACATCACCCTTCTTCCTGGGTCTTCTCCTCGTCCCTGTCGTCTCTTCTCCATCACGCTGAATCGTTATCAGTTCATCGGGTCTGTGGCTGGTGCCGGCCAGCATTTCTCTCACCATTTCCTCGGTGGGTATGACTATCGGCATACCGTCCGTATAGGTGGCAAAAGGAGAATCAAGTAATCCGGGGATGTTCTCGTCCTGCTGGTAAAATTCCTCGGCTTCATCAAGAGTACCCTCAAAAAGTATCCTCGGCTCCTTCGGTTCCCACCGACCGCTTTCTTTTTCCTCTTCAGTCAGGGGTCGGGTCAGACTTTCCATCAAGAGCGGCAAGACTTTGTCAGCTTCATCCACTCCCCCTAGAGAGTTACGTGAAGCTTCCACAAATCGTTGCTTGGGGAGCCCGTGTATCACTGCGTGCTGCTTGATTGCTTCAGTCTCTTCCGTGTAATTCATCAGCACTGTGGGGATACCGGCTTTCTCAAGTTCTACTAGATACGGCAACTGCGCATCAATAGCACCATGTCACCAGCAAACCCCAAGTATCACGGCATCGGTAGTTTTCCTCTCCTCTTCCGATAAACGGACCGGAGCAGGCGTATATCCTTTCTTCACCGTCCAGTTGACTGTAGGATAATCACTTTTCAATTTTTTCTCAAGAGGTACCCAAATATCCAACTCACCACAGATACTCATATGGATAGTTTTACCTTCAAGCGAACCAAGACGAGGTGCCAGGGGAAACGTGTCCACTGGATCCTGGATGCCGATGGGATTGAGACATTTGTAGACTGTATCTGCCATTCTTACTCTCCTTTAATTATTTCTTGTATTATGGAATACAAGTGTAATCTTCTCTTGAAAGATTGTCAATACTCCACAAAAGGAATCTTTTTAGGCCCTGGTTATTTGATATAATGGCAATAAAAGCATAAAATCGGGGTGCCGGTTGACCTTGTGTCTAATGACAGTTTCCTGAAACCCTGCTTCCCCATGACTCTCCAGTTATCAGCAAGCATCAAGTAACTTTATGTTGAGAGACCGCAAAAAGAGGACCAAACTCAAACCCGAATATGTATAATAAACAAATACCCGGGCAGGAAATAAACCATAAGGGGCGATAACCGGAAAGGGCGCTAGACCAATTACAGGCTGGTCACCTTTATTGGGCCGAACACAGTCACCCTCTTTAAAATATTTTATGATGACAGAAATTACGGAAGAAAAGGTTAATGCGGGAGTATGGTTATACACAAAATTCTTTCTTTCAATTTATGATTGGCTGGCGCTAGGATATTTCTGCCGTTTTGTATGGAAATGCCCTTCATATCAGATGCTGGATGTATACAACGAGCATATAAGCGGAAATCATTTGGATATAGGAGTTGGAACCGGGTATTTTTTGGATAAATGCAGATTTCCTTCTCCTGAA
>JAZFUA010000215.1:0-9703 GCA_036446975.1 Dehalococcoidales bacterium | reverse complement strand
TCGGACCGGCAGCTTAACCTGCCCCGAGGAGGGGGAGGTGGTGGTGGAGACCCCAGGTCTCCCTCGGCCGGTTTCATTGCTCCATACGGACTGGGAGGGCCGGTCAACAACTACTCAATGGCAGCTACCCGGCACATGCATGATTTCGGGACAACCAGTGAGCAGCTGGCCGAGATAGCCGTGTCTACCCGTAAATGGGCCGCCTTGAACCCGAACGCTACCATGCGTGACCTGATTAGCGTTGATGATGTAATCAATTCACCAATGATTAGCTACCCCCTTCATTTACTCGATTGCTGCCTGGTAACCGACGCCGGGGGAGCCGTCATAATAACCTCGGCCGAGCGGGCAAAAAGTTTAAAGAAACCCCCGATTTGGATACTGGGCGCAGGGGAGCATTTCACTCACTCAGGTATCGCCAGTATGCCGGACATCACTGTTACCCCGGCCAAACAATCAGGAGAAGCCGCCTTTAAAATGGCCGGACTTAAACCGGACGATATCGATGTGGCCGTGTTTTATGATTCCTTCACCATTACCGCCCTCTTGCAGCTGGAAGACCTGGGCTTCTGTAAAAAGGGTGAAGGCGGTTCTTTTGTCCAGGGGGGCCGGACCGCTCCCGGAGGAGAATTCCCCATGAACACCAGTGGCGGCGGACTATCTTATACTCACCCCGGCATGTACGGTATCTTTATACTTATCGAGGTTGCCCGCCAGCTGAGAGGCGAATGCGGGGAAAGACAGGTGGCAGGAGCTGAGATTGGCATCGCCAACGGTGTGGGTGGGCTGCTCTCTTCTTCGGCTACAATTATCCTGGGGAGGGATTAATATGCAACAGCAACAGTATAATAAACCATTACCTTATGTGCATGAGGAAACCAGACCCTTTTGGGAAGGGACAAAAAGGCATGAGGTATTAATCCAACGCTGCAAAGACTGCGGCAAGTTCCGTTTTTATCCCCGTTCCACCTGTATCTACTGCCTGTCGGACAACACTGAATGGGTTAAAGTCAGCGGTAAAGCTAAAGTCTACTCTTTCACTATTGCCTACAGACCGGCCAGACCTGCCTTTGCCGATGATGCTCCCTATAATGTAGCTATTATCGAACTGGAGGAAGGTATCCGCATGATCAGTAACATCGTTGACTGTGCCAACGAGGACATTAAAGTTGATATGCCCGTCGAGGTAGTCTTTGATGACGTTACCCCGGAAATAACCCTGCTTAAATTCAAACCGGTATCTTAAACTCAAGGATACGGGGGGTCAAAATGAGAAAAAGCCAGCTAAAGGTATAGTGGTAAAACAGCTCGCAATTGGCTGAGTTTCAGTAAAGGGTAATCCATAAAAGAGGGGGATTAAAATGGTAATCAGCTCTTCAACCGAAAGGAGTTTCGAGGAACGCTATAAAAGTTCAAGAGAGGAAATTGAGAAGAAACATGGCAAGACGGTAGACCAACTCCGCGACGAAAGAGAAAAGAGAATGAATGATACCGTCGAGTTGAGAATGCCGGATAGAGTGCCGGTCACAATGCAGACAGGTGTCTTCGCCGCCAAGTATGCAGGGCTGCCCCTTTCTGCCATGTATTATGACCACACCGCTTACAGAGAGGCGTGTATCAAGACAATTCTTGATTTTGAGCCGGATACCGGCGCCAGCATGGTACTGGTAAACTCGGGCCTGGTGATGGAGCTGCTCGATGTCAGGCACCAGCGATGGCCGGGAGGGACTTTACCCCCGGATTCCCCTTACCAGTTTGTTGAGGGAGAATACATGAAGGCGGATGAGTATGACCTCTTCCTGAACGACCCGTCTGATTTTATATTCCATTACTACCTGCCCCGGATATACGGAACTCTCCAGCCGCTGACACAACTACCTCACTTCCGCAATATGATAGGTGGCGGGGGATTCACAGGTATTCTCAGCTTCTTCCTCAAGCCTGAGTTCAAAGAGCTAGCCGAAAAACTAACCCAAGCGGCCCAGGAACAGGCCAGGTTAAGGCAAGAGGGGGCTGAATTCTCCAACGTGATGAACTACCTGGGTTTCCCGTCTCAATACGGCGTTGGCCTGGCTGGCGGCGGCATCGGACAAGCTCCATTCGATACTATATCGGATAGTTTAAGGGGTATGCGCGGGGCAATGCTCGACATGTACAGGTGCCCCGATAAGCTCCTTGCCGCCTGTGACAAGATTCTTGAATGGCGAACTGCCCAGGCAGTCCCATCTACACCCGATGCCAAGGGCTACCGGAGACGAGCCGGTATGCCGCTGCACCGGGGTTCGGATGGCTTCATGTCCTTGCCCCAATTTGAGAAGTTCTACTGGCCGGGTCTGAAGAAAGCTATCATGACCAATATTGAACTGGGCTATATATCAGCCCCTTTCTGGGAGGGAATCTGGGATAACCGCCTGGAGTACCTGCTCGAACTGCCAAGAGGTAAAGTTGTCTTTCATTGTGAATTGACGGATATATACAGAGCCAAAGAGATACTCGGCGACCATATTTGTATTCAGGGCGGAGTGCCCCCTACCTTGCTTCAAACCGGTACCCCCCAGGATGTGGAAGAGCACTGCAAGAAGCTGATTAAAATCGTGGGCAAGAACGGTGGCTTTATCCTTGGTCCCGGCAGTGTTATTGATTATGCCAAACCGGAAAACATTAAAGCAATGGTGGACTCTGTTAAAAAATACGGCTGGTATTAACCAAGCGCCAGACCGTTAAAACGGGGTCTGGAAGCAGCTGCTACAACTTATTTTTTTAATAAGGAGAAAGATAAGCATGAAACTGCTTGAAGGTATCAGGGTTATTTGTATCACCGGACATGTTACCGGTCCTGTCACCAGTCAGGCTCTGGCCGACTGCGGGGCGGAAGTAATTAAAATAGAGACCGTGAACAAGCGAGGCCGGATGGGACCACCCCCCGGAGCCTCCGGGCCACCCGGATACCCGAACTCTACCGGCAAGATGAGCGTAAGCCTCAACTTTACTACTCCCAGGGGACTGGAATTAACCCATCGTCTAATTGCCAAGTCTGACATCGTAGTCGAAAACATGGCCGGAGGGATACTGGCAAAAAGGGAACTGGGCTATGAAGACCTGAAGAAAATCAAGCCCGATATCATTATGCTGAGCACCTGTATGCAGGGGCAAACGGGACCACATTACAGCCACGCCGCTTCTGGACACAAACTGTCAGCCTTAGCCGGCTTCAACCATATCACCGGCTGGCCCGACCGGAAGCCGGCTTTTGTAGGCACCTACACTGATTTCGTGGCTCCCCGCTATAATATTATTGCGATTATGGCCGCTCTGGAATACCGGCGCCGGACAGGTAAAGGACAATTCCTGGACATGTCCCAGTATGAAGCCGGGGTACAATTTATGGCACCCCTCATCCTTGACGATGTTGTGAATAAACGGGTAGCCAACAGGGAAGGCAACAAATACCTTTCGGCTGCTCCCCACAACGCCTATCGCTGTATTGGGGAAGACAGGTGGTGCGCTATTGCCGTATTTACCGATGAGGAATGGCAGAGCTTATGTAAAGTTATCGGAAGTCCGGAGTTAGCCAACGACCCCAGGTACGCCACCCTGCTGGCCAGGAAAGAAAATGAGGAAGAGCTTGACCGGCTGATAACCGAGTGGACAGTTAAACACACGCCGGAAGCGGTGATGACCCTGATGCAGGAAGCCGGAGTGGCAGCCGGTATGGTGGAGAATGTTGAAGACCAGATAGAACACGACCCTCAATTAAAGCACCGCCATTTCTTCTGGGAGATCGAGGAACCTCAGGTAGAAAAAGAATCCTCTCTCCACGCCGGACCGGGCTATCTGCTATCGCTACGGATACGGCAAGCTCCACCAATAGGAACGCATAACGATTATGTGTTTAAGGATATCCTTGGACTGTCGGATAAGGAAATAACCGAGCTGACAGATGAAGGGGTTATCGGCTAAACCTCGTGGCCCTGAATTATCAGAGTCGATTTCTGCCACCAAAAGCCAGGTTACTTATCTAGCCTCTTTTACCGGACACACCATCCCTCCCGGGAGGTTGTGTGTTTACCGGTTTACCCGCACTCGGCGGCGAGGCATAAAACTTCTAGTCGAAGCCGTGCCAGGTCGCCACTTTATCCAGGGGTTCTCGCGATGAATAAACCTGAAACTGGGGATGTTCAGTGTCCGGATAGCCGATAGCTATACCGAGTACAATCACTTTGGATTCCGGTATTTCAAGTGTTTCCCGAAGCACCTCAGGACATCTGACTGATGCAGCTGCCGCCACCGTGCCCAATCCCTGCTCAACAGCCAGGAGCATTATATTCTCAGCAATCAAACCGCAATCAAAAATAGCGTAGACATTATTGTAGCCTTCCTGTTCGAAAAATTCGCGGTCGGTATAGATGTAAATGACACAAGGGGCCTCGTACAGTTTTGCTCCCTGGAGTTGTCTCTCCCGCCTCCATTCTTTATCATCCCGGTTCGCTTGTGTCTGGGGTCTCCCCGGGCGGCGGGCAAGTACATGTTCAGGAAAGCGGCGGGGAAAGGGTAAATCAGGTGAGGTGTCTTCGGCTGCTTTGTCAGCAAAGCCCTGTTTTATTTGCTCAAGAGTTTTCCCGCCGACGATGGCAAATTCCCAGGGTTGGGTATTCCCCCAGGACGGTGCTCGCAGGGCGGTAGTCATAATTTCCTGCAGAATTTCACGAGGTACCGGATCAGTTTTAAAACCTCTGGTTGTTTTCCTTTTGTTAATCGATTCGATAAGATCCATAGTATTCTCCCTCTTTCTAATTTTGTCTCATCTAAATAATAACTGGCAAATTATAGCATGTTTGAAGATAAGAGTCAGCCTGACGGTTAAGGTATCAGGCTATATCCGCCAATCTTCCGAACAGGTGAGAAGCAAACCCTTTTTCGGGAGGTAGACTTTATGGGATTACTCTGCCTGGTTTTTATCAGGTGGGCGTGCCAATAAAGCGGCGATTGCGCATAAGACGGGCAGCGGCAGAAAAACGAGGATAGCTAATGAGTAGCTGCCGGTGAGATCATAAATCCAGCCAAACGGTAAGGGTCCTAAAGCTGCAAAACCCACCATACTTGCCGTGGCAGCTCCGCGTATGCTGCCCAGATGTAAACGACCGTAATAGTTAGGCCATATCACGGCTCCGACAGTCATAATGAATCCGCCACTAAACCCCATCATAGCTCCATAAAGGAAAGCCTGCCAGGTTGAGGATATAAGAAAAGTAAACAGCATGGTTGCTACCAAGAATCCCTGTCCTAAAGCCAGCAAATACCGATTGGAAAACCTGTCTGCCAGGAAACCTGAGGTAAAGGTTCCCAGTATTTGCATCGGGGCTATCACACTGAATACCGAAGCGGCTGTAATAGCGGGAATCCCTTTGCTGGCGAGAAGGGAAATTTGATGAAAGGTCAAGGCAGTCCCAATCAAGGGTTGGGATGAACCGGCGATTATCAGCAACCAGAATGTCCGTTTTCTCAGCGCTTCACCCAGAGACAAGTTAGATTCAAGTATATTCTTTGGATTGCTACTTTCCAGCTGCTGCTCAGGTGATAAAGACTGCCCGTCCGGGAGAACTCCAGCTGATTCAGGACTCCTTCGAACCAGAAGTAAAGCCGGCAATAACAAAACCGACCAGATAATAACGGCCAGTACGAGCCAGACATTCCTCCAGCCAGAATCAGCAATAAGGGTATGTATCAGGATAGGGAATACTGCGGCACTTAGAGCACCACCAAGACTGGCAATCGCAATTGCTTTACCCCGGCGACGAATGAACCACAAAGCTATTAGAGTAGTTGGTATAAGAGTTAAGGAACCCTGACCTAAAATTCGTAAGAAAGCAAAACCAAAGTACAGCTTTAACAGGTGGTCTACCTGACTCATCCAGATGGCAGCAAAACCGAATAGAATACAGGCTGATACCATCATAATTCGAGCGCCGTACTTATCGAGTAGACGCCCAACAAATATCATTGCAGCTCCGGCTGTAAAAGAACCGGCTGAATACAAGCCGGATACCATGGTTCTTGACCAACCCATATCCGAGATAATGTGGTCAACGAATATGGACACTGAGTAGGTCTGTCCTGGCCCTGAGACAAAGATAGCCAGAGCACTTACTACAAGAATTATCCAGCCGTAAAAAAACGGGGTACGCCCGGCGATAGATGGTCGTTTCTTAGAGATGCCGGATGGCTGCATAGTGACAGTATATCAGTTGAATCCCATCACAGGAAAACGCCTTTAATAAACAAGGAGTTATTGGTTTTTCGGAGTGTTGACAATTTTTTACAGCAGTATTACACTTGGTTACCTACAATAGAGAAATAATCACAGGAGAGTAAAATGACAGATACAGTTTACAAGTGTCTCAATCCCGTTGGCAACCAGGAGCCGGTAGAAACCTTCCCCCTAGCGCCCCGTCTCGATGCTCTTGATGGCAAAACCATCCATTTGAGTATCTGCGGTGAAGCAGATATCTGGGTACCTTTAGAGAAAAAACTCAAGATGGATTATCCTGAGGTCAACTGGACGATAAAGAAAAGATTTCATATCGTTCCCTTAGAGCTATCGGAAGAAGAGAGGAAGACTACAGATGCGGTGATACTGGGGGTCTGCTGGTGACATGGGGCTGTAAACAGGCAGTTGCCTTATTTAGTTGACCTTGAGAAATCAGGCATCCCGACAGTAATCATCAATTACGAGGAAGAGACTGGAAAAGTAGTTCATGATTCTACGGTATTTGGCTTGCCCAAGCTGCGATATATTGAAGCTTCACGCAACTCCCCCGGCGGAGTGACTGAAGCCGATATCATAATGCAGCCCGTGCTCGATGCCCTTACCAGGCCTTTGACCGAAGAAGAAAAAGAAGGCGGTCGCTGGGCGCCTGAACAGCCAAGGATACTTTTTGAAGGCACTCTCCCTGATGCCGAGAAGTTCTACAACCAGGCAGAAAACATTCCCGGGATACTGGATGCTCCTTTTTCTATGTATACGGACGGTCTGCCGATAGTGGTGCCTACCGAAGAACGGGTAGCCGAGATGCTGACAGGAACAAGCCACAAGCCCGATGAACTAATAACCCTGCAACGTGATTCAGAAATACGGGGATTCGGAGCAATTGAATCGGTAGTTACCAGGAAGAAGGGCGATGTAGTGAAGTTCATGCCCATGTACCGGACAGCTACAGTAGAGCAGGTTGCGGTCAATGCTGTAATGGCCGGGTGTAAGCCGGAGTACTTCCCGGTAGTGCTGGCTATAGCAGAATCGGGTGGCGGCACGGGTGATGGCCGCGGTGGCGGAGGAGCCTTTGTTGTTAGCGGCCCGATCTACAAAGAGATAGGTATGAATGTTACCAACAGCCTATTTGGCCCCGGCAACCCGGCCAATAAGACCATCGGCCGTGTGGGCAGTCTCATGTGGCGTAACCTGGGTGGTTATGAGGAAACCGTAACCACCATAACCACTCTCGGCAGTCCAGTTACTAACGGTGGTTTGATCTTTGCCGAGTATGCCGAGGGGTTACCTGAGGGCTGGAAGGGCTTAAACGAGGAGTTGGGTTTCAAGAAGGAAGAGAGCATTCTGATGACCTTCAGGGCAGGCGCATGGGGGATAGGCCAGCAAAATGCGCCGGGTGTATACCGCTCACTTCAAAGAACAGGTCACGGCGCCATCGCCAGGTATCTTGATGTCAAAGGAATCGTAGGACCGCACAACTACCTGGAATATCTTACCAAAGACATCTGGGCTACTATGGAGGGAGGTTTTACCCTGATTATGCCACCCCAGATAGCCCAGGACATGTATGACTATGGCTTCAAGTCAAAAGACGAGATCTATGAGTGGATATGGAAGAGGAGCTTTGAACCGGTAAAGCGATTCAGAATGCGGGGTAGCCAAGACTTCGTCACCAATGGCTGGCTGGGAATAGAGAGGACATCAGGCAAGCATTGGAAAGAGCTGGATGATGATTACATGGTGCCGGCCGGAGGAGGCGACCCGTTTGGGAGTTACAACATACTTGTCATGAATATGCAGGAAACGGCCTGCGCACGATTTGCCGGTGGCGGTCACAGTCAGGCTTTCAGCATAGATGCCTGGCGGTAGAATCTAACCGGTTTAATAAGTGACTGGCTATTCAGCCTTAAATAAAATAGATAAAGAGGCGCTGTTAAAGGTGCCCTTTTATTTTTGTATTAACATGATATTAGAATAAATCAATAAGATTCCTTATTCCGAATTTCCTAACCAGCACTATTCATTGCCCGGTAACAGAATCAACTTTCCGAAATATATTCTTTAGTTTTATCAGGTCCTCCTGGGGAAGCGGCGGCCGGGAAAAGGATTCGATATTCGCTTCTAAATGAGCCGGGTTTCCTGTCCCCGAAAAAATGACATGTGGTACTGGCTCATAATGACAGAAACGGTAAGCCGCATCTGTCAGGCTTACGGCACCGCCGTCATGGATAAGAAAGTCCAGTGGATTTGTTAAATCGATATCAGAAGGATTCACCTGATTATTCTCTATCAGCTGACTGATAATCTGTTTGAGCTTTTCCGGTCGGCTGAATGCGGCGCGGACGGCAAACATAATCACGATACCAATATTTTTCCGTATCGCATTTGCAAAGACGGAATCACGGGCAGACTGATTGAGCATATTGAAACCAACCATCATAACGTCCCAGATATCATCATCCAGAGCCTTTTGCAGCATGTTGTGCCGGGTGTCGGCGTTGAACATTTCCGTTAATCCTATAAAGCGTATTTTCCCCTGATCACGCATCTTTTGGAGTAAAGGACCAATTTCTGACGCAAGATAATCATAATCCTTGGGAAGCACGCCATGGAGGTAGTATATATCGACGAAATCAGTGCCGAGGCGCTTGAGACTTTCTTCAAGACCTTTCTGGACTTGTTCCGGAGTAATATCTTCAAATACTGTTTTTTTAGTCGATAATACTATCGAATTACGGTCAATATTTTTTATAGCCTTCCCTACAATGTCCTCGGTACGATATCCCTCGGCTGTATCGATAATATTGATACCAGAGTCCAAAGCTTGCCTGACAATGGCAACAGATTCCGCATCGGTTTTCCCGGTCCCCTGTCCCACACGGCTTGAGCCCCCACAGCCAAGTCCGATAGTAGACACCCTTAAACCGGTACGCCCAAGTACTTTAAAATCCATCGTTTATCACTTTCCTCCGTCTCAAGAATTTAATTACAAGCAAAAAGTATTATGAGATGAGTTGTTACTTTAACCCGGCTTGAGCCAGCTCTCCGCCCAAAGCTTTACACTGGGTTAAAACTTGCTGGTCAGGTGTGCGGAGACAGGAGACAAATTCACCTACCTGGGTGCCGATACGCCTGAAAATACGCGGCATCACGTCTTTCACTTTACCCCCGGACCCATGGGAACAGAACAGGGCATACGGCTTTTCTCGCAATCCCTGTAAACCTTTTCGTACATCGAATATATAATGATCGTCCATGAATAGTTTGAGGCCCCCGGCAATGTAGCTGTAGTAATCAGGAGAACCGAAGGCAACGCAATCATATTGGGGAAAGCGTGTTACATCATATCTGCCATCATTGGTATTAAACAGGTCGACCTCACATCCAGCCTCCCTTAAACCATCCGCAACGGCTTCAGCCATTAATCCCGTGTTACCG
>JAZFUA010000214.1:0-6736 GCA_036446975.1 Dehalococcoidales bacterium | reverse complement strand
GTAAAGCTCACGGCAGTGCACATGGTACAGAAAGGACAATTGAACTACTTCTTGCCTAACGTGGACTCAAGATACAGATCTTTCTATTCTGTCAATTTTCTCAGTCGTCAGTGGGAGTTCTAGATTTTCTAGGATTGATGTTAACATTCGGAGATTCTCGTTGGAGACCAAGTTTTCCGTGCTTATTTCGATGACTAACCTGTCGCCTGGGATAACTTCTCTTAACAGTGCCAATGCGTGCTTCTTTACTGCTTCAGGCCCCAAGGTATAAACAGATGCTGGATAACCTGTCCAAATAATCTTATCTTTCCAAAGAGATAGTGCTTCACCTATCGGTAGGTCGCCCATTGGGGGTGGATGAAGCGCTTCGATGATATCTATGGGAGTTTTGGCGATCAGGTCTTTGAGTACATCTACTCTGCCATCCATGTGAACGGCCATGAGTTTGCCACGAGCGTGTATAGGTCTGGCCATCTTTTCATACTCCGGCATAAAATACTTTTCAAACTGCCTCGGATTAACCAAAACCCCGTCAATGTTGTCCCCGAACCATGTGATTTCCGCTGGTGATTTAGCGGCTATCTCATACAATGGCTCACGGCTCTTAGAGATTGCTTGGTAGAGTTCTTCTACTAAGTCAGGATACTTGGCATGATGTATAAAGAATCGTCCCCCCTCACTTCCTATCCAATCAATCATCAACATCTGCATGGGTGAGTGCAATGCCAAATCATCCATAATAACGCCATCCTCACCCAGCCAGTCCATCGCTTGCTCGATAGGGAAATAATCAGCTATATACTCAGTGTGCTCCACGATGTACTTGACGACCTTATAATCTTCAGGCGCTTTAATCAAACGTTCTGTTTGCCAGGGCACTATCGAATGCCAGCTTCGTAAGCCATACCATTGGCCGCTACCGTGGCCCCTTGTTTCATCCAGATAGACGGTACCGACGGGCGTAGAATATGTACGGCGTATTACCGACTGTCCTGACGATGACGTTACTTGTGTTTCGTTAACATTCACTCCATCCATTTTCATAATGTAGGGTGGTCTCATCCAGTGAATGCCCATTCCTCTGTTTCTACATTCTCGATCTGCCCAGCCTGCCTTGCTATGCCACCAAACTAAACTAAAGGGAAGTTTGTCCGGGCGCGTTTTACGCGTCGCCGCTATTATCCGTTCACGTCGAGTCATTTCCGACATGTTATCGATTCCTTTCCCCAGGAGTAACCCATGCCACGCATTTTTTCACGCCTTCGAGGGCATTGAGCGCCCGGTAATCGGCGCCGATGCTGTCGGCAAACTCCGGGGTGACCGGCGTGCCACCGACGATTATCTTCACCTTATCCCGGAGGCCGGCTTCTTTGAGGACCTCGATAGTCTCGCCCATCTTGACCATGGTGAGAGAGAGCAGGGCGTACATACCCAGTATTTCAGGATGGTGCTCCTTGACCGCCAGCCAGTATACGCGCCGGGGAGACGTCAGTGCCCAGGTCGACGACCTCGAACCCCTGGGAAATGAGGAGAGTAGTGACGATATTTTTACCCAGGTCGTGGTGGTCTCCTTCGACGGTGGCGATGACCACTTTTTTGGCCGCCTGGAGGCTATCTTCTTTGAGGAAAGGATTGATGACCTTCATACCTTCTTTCATAACCTCGGCGGCGACGACTAGCTCGGACAGGAAATATTCACCACTCTCAAACTTATCGCCAACGACACCCATGCCGGGGATGATGCCCTGCGTAATGGCTGTACCCGGGTCAATACCGGCATCCATCGCCTGCTGAGCGGCCGGGCCAATAGTGTTGAAGTCAAGATTGATAATACTGTCCCGTAAAGAAGCCAAAAGTTTTTCTTCAGCCAAAAACCTCACCCCCTCCCGTCCTTATTTACTTTTAAGCTGGACTCCCCTGTCCGTTTACTTTGTCAATTGTTACGGCAACGACTACCCAGATGAAATAGGGTATTTTCCGTATTCTCTGATAGCCTCAACCATCGCCACATAATTCTCCGGCTCCACCGCGGCATGAATCGTGTTGCTAGAGGTACAGATATATCCCCCTCCTTTGCCGGCTTGTTTCATACATTTTTGTACAGCATCGCGTACTTCATCCGTAGTTCCCCAGGTTAAAAGATGCGCACAGTCAACATTCCCCATTATACAAATCTTATTCCCGTACTTTTCTTTAACCTCTCCAAGATCCATACCAGCTACGGGATCAATTGGGTGTATCGCGTCATAACCGGCATCTACCAGTATATCGAAGATCTGCCAGATATTTCCGTCGGTGTGCCTGAGACATGGTATCCCTCTACTTTTGGTATACTGAATAATCTTTTTATTGTAAGGCATGATGAATCTTTCAGTATCCTTGGGAGATAGCATCGGCCCAACCGAAGTCGCAATATCCGTAGTGACAAATATAATATCGGCACCTATGTCAATACAATTTTTAACCCATCCAAGGTGATAATTACCTGCTATCTCGTGCAATCTGTCTATAATATCGGGATTTGTCTTTGCAGCCTTATAATACTCGACTTCCCCAAATAAAGAATACTTGATTGCTAAAAACGGGTCTACAAGACAGGCAATAACTGCTCTCTTCCCTTTAAACCTTTTTACATACTCTTCCAGAACTTTGTATCCGGGAAAAAGGTCAGGGTCAGGAGGCACATATCTCTTTAGGTCCTCGTCAGACTTAATAGGCGCTTCTATAAAAACACTTACCAATTCAGACCCAGCGTTAAAGCGCTTAATGGCCCCCCATTTATCTCTTACCAGTCCCCTGGATTCATCCAGCACCTTATATTTGTCATTCCCTAATTCTGTGAATACAATGGCATCCAAGTCCATGTATTCAATAAAATCATCATAGGACAGGCCGGGCTTTATCGCGTCCCTTACTTTACTATCGATATGCGTCTCAAAAGTGGGTACCGTATCCGGTTCTTGAAGCCGAATGGCGGTTAACATCCTTTCCAGACCGGTTAAACTTTTCATTTTTTACCTTCTAAGATTTGCCGATAAGTTGTTTTGCCTTTCTGACAGTATCCACCACATCCTTACCATAAGCGTCGGCCCCAATTTGATCGGTGTAGTCCTGTGTTACTGACACTCCACCAATCATTACCTTGACTTTATCTCTCAACCCAGCCTCTTTTAGGGCGTCTATAGTCTGACCCATGTACGGCATCGTTATTGTCAGTAAGGCAGATAATCCAACAATGTCAAAATTACCTTTCCGCACTTCTTCACAGAACCTTTCCGGAGGTTGGTCGCTTCCGAGATCAGTTACCTCCCAGCCATTTGCCTGTAAAAACATGATAACTATGTTCTTTCCGATGTCGTGCATGTCATCTTGGACCGTACCGATGAGAAACTTACCGACGCTGGGTACTTTCTTCTTTAATAGCTCCGGGCTTAGCAGTTCGATCGTTGCTTTCATTGCTTCCCCTGCCATCATTAATTCAGGGAAATACAGTTCGCCTTTAGCAAACAAATTGCCCACTTCCTCTATACCCGGGACAAGTCCCTTATCCAGTATGTCTTTGGCGGCTATGTTTTCGTCCAAAGCTGCCCTTGTTTTGGCTACGGCAGCGGAAACTTCCCCTTCTTTCACGCTTTGGCTAATTTCACGTAAATTAATCATTATAAATAACCTTATCCCTCTCACAATCTACGCCGCTCTGAGAAGTCCTTTTTATCTTTAAATCTAAGGCTTTTTCCGTGGCGGGCTCTTTAATTGTTGACGCCAAACTATCTTAGAGATAATTCAATTTCGTCTTGAATTCAGTCCAGACTTGTCTCTCGCCTTCCACAGGTTTTAGATAATTATGCTGTTAACAGCTACCCCCCTATCATTTTACTGGGTAGCCAGAGAATCAATTGAGGGAAAGCTATAAACAAGCCAAGCGCAAATATTATGATGAATACGAAAGGTATCACGCCCCGAATAATGTCGGCCATGGTAACTCCCAGCTCTGGGTCAGCGGCACCCCGGAGATAGAATATAGCCGCGGCGAAGGGCGGGGTCATGAAGGACATCTGGAGGTTAACAACAATCATCATCCCGAACCAGAGCGGGTCAAACCCCAACTCGGGAACCAACGGAGATATTATCGGAACCATGATAAAAAGGATACCTATCCAATCAATGAAAAACCCCAGAATAAAGAATACAAACATAATTATGGCAAAGATGCCCCATGGTCCCACGGGGGCAGTCAGCACCAGATTTTGTATTACCTTTCCTCCCCCGAGAGCCAGAAAGACACCGACAAAGGCATAAGACAACCCCCCTATGAGCAGTATCATACTGGTAATCTTCAGTGTCTGCAGTGCCGTTTCTCTCAAGACTCGCCAGCTAAACCTGCCGTAAGCGAAAGTCAAAATTGTAGCGGCGAGGGCACCTACAGCGGCCGCTTCAGTGGGAGAGGCTATACCAAAAAAGATGGTGCCCAATACTGACAAGATCAGTAAAGCAGTTGGCGCAATTGCGGCCATAAGAATCGTTGTTTTCTTAAGAAAGGAAGCTTGTGACCTTTCTTCAGGTGGCACGGCTGGAGCTATGTCTCGTTGAAAAAAGCTCCGGATGATTATGTAGGTAATATATAAGCCGGAAAGTACAAGCCCGGGGACGAAGGCGGCGAAAAAGAGTTTCCCCACCGAAATCTGGGCCATTGGCCCGTAAATAACCAGCATAATACTCGGGGGGATAAGAATACCCAGACAGCCGCCGGCGCAAACCACGCCACTGGAGAAACTTTTGCTGTAGCCCCGTTTGATCATAGCGGGAAGGGCAACCAGTGCCAGCATGGTGACCGAGGCACCGATTATGCCAACGGTGGCAGCAAGGATGGTTCCGATTACCACGGTAATGACCGCCAGCCCGCCCCTGAACCCGCTGAGCCACATATATAAAGCGTCATACATTCTTTCCGCTATCCCGGAGCGTTCCAGCATAACCCCCATAAAAACAAACAGGGGAGCCGCTAAAATGACAATATTGCGTATCAGACTAAAAAGCCGGCTCTCCAGTATGTCAAAAACCGCCGCTCCCATTGTCAGGTATCCGACAATTAATGCCGTGGCACCAATCGGGATTGCCAGGGGGTAACCGCTTAACACCCCCACCAGAATACCGGCGAACATTAATATAGTGACAACTTCCGGGCTTATATCAATCATAAGGTTTATCCTTTACCAGCAGGTAAAAATCACGAACAAAATGTGCCGCCCCTTGAAGGGCAAACAGAGACAACCCGACAACCATTATCATTTTTATTGGCCAGGCAGGAGGATACCAGAAACTCCCCCTCATTACTTCGCCCATTTTAATAGCGAACAACAATGATTCCGTTGAATTCATGATAAGTATGCCCAGTAAAGGGAAAAAAAGTAATAGGGTGAGAATAACGTCAACGAGTGCCTTTCCTCTGGGCGTCAGGTGCGTGTAAATAACATCTACTCTCACATGGCCATGATACCGATGGGTATAAGTCCAGCCCAGAGCAGCGATGGTGCCACCGATCATGGTTGATAGCTCATGGGCAAAGAACGTCGGGCTATTGAACACATATCTCATCAGTACCTCATAGCAAAGCACCAAAATTAAGACCACGCATACCCAGGATACCGACTTCCCCGTCCATTCGCTGATAGAGTCAATGCTCCGGATTATAGTTCTCATAGCTAACCTTTTTCAGTCTTTCCCCGCCCCGAGAAGCCCCGGAGCGGGGAAAGAAATACTGCTAACTTACCAGGTATAGTGTCCCCGAACGTCTATTTTATTGAATTGACCATTGCTCCATGATTTTTTTCCAATCGCGCTGTGACTGTACTAGCTCGGCATAGAAGGGGTCTCCGGCGGCCTTCCCGTCGTAGTATTCGAGCGCCTTTGCCAGGAATTCATCTTCGATGACCTTGGGGAGAGGCGCTACTACCGTACCGTAGTCAATGAATTGTTGCAGAGCTATGGTATCCCCGGCTATCGTTGAGGCATATTGGAAAAGCGCGCCTTCCTCCGCAATCGCCGCTATTATCACTTTGATGTCATCGGGCGTCTCTCTCCAGACTTCCCCGTTAACAATGAGTGAGCCGGAGTCTACAGGCTGGCGAGATGCTGAGATGTACAGATAGTCGGCGACTTCCTGGTAGCCCAGGGTCCAGTTTAATGCCGGGGAGCCGGTTTCACAGGCGTCAAGCACTCCCCTTTGCATAGCTTCATAGACTTCTGGATACGGCAGCCATACCGGCTCCATGCCGATAAGCTTGAGAACTTCGCCACCCTCACCGGCGGTCCGCATCTTAATCCCCTTGACATCATCCAGAGTCACCAGGGGTTTCTTGAAATGGCCGAATATCTCTCCCGGCCTCCCGTATCCCCGGGCGACATACACTATGTCTACGGGTTCAAGCATACGGTTTGCCAGTTCCTTCCCACCGCCAACCTGATACCACATCAGCTGTTGCGTCACCGTGAGCCCTCCGGACATACCGTAAAGGAGACTGGCCTGAGGGAACAGGTGCATGACATAGGCAAAAGGCTGCATGACAGCTTCCACCGTGCCTTTGATTACCCCGTCCCAGTCCTCTTCCGCTCCCGGCAAGATTTCGCCCCGGCCGAAGTACTCAATCTCCATGCGACCTGCGAGTGCCTGATTCATACGGTCTACGGTCCCTCGTATGAACGGATCCTGGAAATCTCCGGATGATATAGCCGAGGA
>JAZFUA010000213.1:0-4240 GCA_036446975.1 Dehalococcoidales bacterium | reverse complement strand
AAATTATTTCACAGGTGGGCCAATTCTCCCCTTGTTTTCTTCTCCTGTTTAACCTATAATTATCCGCACGGTAAGTTATTTCTGACCAATTTGATAAATGTTAAAAATACAAAATTCGGAAATTAGTTGGATTTTTGATAGCTTAACTGGTAATTCGCTTTCTTGGCATAATCATACTAATTCGTAACGAAAGGAGAAAATGAAATGACTGTACTGGATAAAGCTACGGAGATACCATGGGAAGAGCTTTCGGGAGATGAAAAAATGGAACGGCGATTGGAGGCGTGGCTTTCTCCGCCTGATGTTAAGTTTGCCTCGGCGCAAGCCGAAGCGGACTATAAGGCCCGGGTTACCCGTATTACCGATGCTATCCAGTTAAAGAAAGTACCCGACCGGGTTCCGGTCATGCCGGGGCTCGGCGAATTTGCTATCGGCTACTGTGGCTACAACCAGCGGGATATGATGTATGATGTCGATAAGTGCATTGAGGTGGCGATGAGGTCCACATTGGATTTCCAGCTTGACCAGAGAATCGTTCCCTTTCAGCGACTCGGTAAAGTGCTGGAACTGACCGAATCCAAAACCTACAAGTGGCCCGGCCACGGCGTGCCTCTGGACGGTGAGGCCCAGTTTATCGAGGGCGAATATATGAAGGCAGACGAGTATGATGCCTTTTTAGAGGACTCGTCAGACTGGTATATACGTACTTTTCTACCCCGGATAATGGGAGATGTAGGCCCCATTGGGATATTCACCTACGGCTCGAATGTGACGGGAAGGATAAGTGAATTCGGGAAACCCGAAGCACGGGCAGCACTGGAAAAGCTGTTTGAGGCAGGTCAGGTAGCATTAAACTGGCAACAAAAGATGGCGGCTGCCAATAAAAAATTGACCGAATTGGGGTTCCCAAGTTTGGCTGGCAGTAATAGCGGTGCTCCTTTTGACAGGATGAGTGACAATCTGAGAGGACAGCGTGGCATAGCAATGGATATGTACCGACAGCCGGACAAGCTGCTCGAGGCGCTGGATAAGGTTACCAAACTAATGATTAAATCCGGCATATCGGGAGCCAGGCTGGGAAACAGCCCGGTCGTGACTTTCAACCTGCACAAAGGAGCCGATGGTTTCATGTCGGACGAGCAGTTCAAGACATTCTACTGGGGACCGTTGCGCAAAGTTATCCTGGGACTTATAGACGAGGGTTTGGTACCCAGACTGGGTGCCCAGGGTGGTTATAACTCCAGGCTTGAGGATATACGTAATCTGCCTAAAGGGAAGACAATCTGGGCCTTGGGCTATGCCACAGATATGGCGAAAGGGAAGGAAGCCCTGAAAGATGTGTCCTGTATCATGGGTAACTTACTTGCCTCCGTTTTACACGCCGGCACCACTGACGATGTAATTACCGGTTGTCGGAAGCTGATTGATGTGGCCGGCAAGGATGGCGGATATATGTTCTCAACATCTTCTATCGACCGTAAAGCCAAGGTTGAGAACGTGCAGGCGATGATAAAATGCGTCAAAGAGTATGGCGTTTACGCTTGATAACAAGGCACTACTAAATAGCACTAGAAATTTTTTCGCTTGGATGACCTGCTGTCAGAAAAAGGGGTAATTTATAATATAAAACAAACCCCAGTAATTTTATGGGGGTAGTCCGGCTGTCTTTCCCCTTTATTAGAAATACGTGCCGGTTCCCCTGGAAGAGTCACCATTCAAGGCTTTACTTATCCATCCCTCTGAGCATGCCACGCAGGAAAGAAATCTCACCGATATGCTGGGCAGCATGGCTCACGACGAGGGAAAATATTCCGCTAACGGTAAATTCTCCAAAGGGCATTTTCACTTTCCGGTCAAACTCATCCGGAGTCAGGCTGTCTAAGTATCCAAGTGTGCTGGCCTGTACAGCATCATAATAAGCCAGTAAATCCTTCATCTCCGGAACCTGGAATTCATTAACCTGGTCTACGGTGTAATGAGAGCCGGTTTCATCCTCTCCCAGATTGCATATTTTACACCATTCCCCTGAATTCCAAACCTGTGGTTTTCCCTGGAGACTGCTCTGGACAAATGAGTCTTCAGACCTGGCTATATGAAAAAGAAGTAATCCCATTGAATTACATCCGCTGGCCGGTCTCCACATCAATTCTTGCTGAGTCAGAGTATTTAACACCCTGGTTAATCCTCTTTTTGAGCCGGTAATGGTGCTTTTAATATATTCTTTCAATTCCATTTCTGCCTCCTGATTTTAACTTTATCATAACCTGTCCTCGATAAACAATAAAACCAAATATGGAGCAACACTAGAGGAGGACTACCCCTGTTTTTTCTGCGCCTCAGGGTTAACACAATTTGGGGGTGGCTCATTTCGTAAGCCCGTAATAAGGTTTTCTGCCGCCATTATTGCCATTTTCGTCCTGGTGGCAACGGTGGCGCTGGCGACGTGAGGGGCAATTATGATATTGTCCAGAGTCAGCAGCGGGTCATCGGGATGGATTGGTTCAACCTCGGTTACATCAAGTCCGGCAGCCAGAATCTGATGCGATTTTAGTGCCTGATAAAGGGCTTTCTGGTCAACGATTGCTCCTCTGGCCGCATTAATCAAAATGGCCGTCGGTTTCATTATTGCCAGTTCAGCCGTACTTATCAGGTGATGAGTCTCAGGGGTAAGTGCGGCGTGGATGGAAACAAAATCCGCCCTTGGAAGCAGGTCTGCCAGGTTGGGAACGAACTCTAGGCCAAATTCTCTTTCTTCTTCAGGGCTTCTCCTGACTGTATCGGAGTATAGTACCTGCATATCAAAGCCCCGGGCGCGCTTGGCCACCTCCAGACCAATGCGACCGCAACCTACAATCCCCAGTGTCGCGTGATGGATATCATGACCCAGTAATACCATTGGAGACCACGTCTTCCACTCGCCATCCCTGGTATATTTATCCGCCTCAACCAGGCGTCTTGCCATTGCCAGAAGCAGGGTAAAAGCGAAGTCGGCAGTGGTCTCTGTTAATATTCCGGGTGTGTTGCCCACAAAGATTCCTCGGTTTGTTGCTTCGGCGATGTCGATATTATCATATCCGACAGCCATGTTACTGACTACTTTTAGCTCCGGAGCAGCCCTCATTAATTCGGCGTCAACTGATTCAGTTAGCAGTGAAAGTAATCCTTCAATATCTCCGACCTTGTTTAAGAGTACATCACTGGGTGGGGGTAGTTCATCTTCCCATAGTTCCATATCGGTAGCGCTGGCAATCATATCCAGTGCCTCCTGAGCTATCTTTCGGGTAACAAAAACCCTCGGTTTTGGCATAGTCTCTCCTTTTACAATGATTATTAATTGCGCCGGGAAATAAAAAGCCTCATTGCTGATTCTGCCGCATTGGCAATCAATTGTTCGGCTTGCTCCATCGACTGATTAAGGCTGATGGGACCGGGAGCGATACTGAAAACGGCATCTATACCCTGCTGGTAGACTGCCTGGTAATCATCAGTCACCTCGCCGGCCAGGGCGATAACCGGCAAGCCGAACTCCTTGGCTTTTCGGGCAACACCGACGGGGGTCTTGCCCTTGGCTGTCTGGCTGTCAATCCTGCCTTCGGCTGTGAAGACGAGATCGGCATCCATGAGGTCTTTTGCCAGACCGGTCGATTGAATGACAATATCGATGCCTGGTACCACCTTTGCCTTCAGGAAGACCATTAAGCCCATTCCCAGTCCACCGGCCGCCCCGGCTCCCGGGTCATCCCTGACATCAGTGCCAATGTCCCGGTATATCACATCAGCGTAGTGAGACAGCGCCAGGTCAAGGCGGGCAACCATTTCAGGAGTCGCTCCTTTTTGAGGTCCGTAAATAGCCGAGGCGCCATCAGACCCGCAGAGAGGATTATCAACATCACAGGCCAGTAGTATTTCACAGTCGGCTAACCGCGGGTCTTGCCCTGTAATATTGATATGTTCCAGTTTGCTCAGAGCCGCTCCGCCAAATGGTATGGCCGTCCCCCGGGAATCCAGAAGCTGAACTCCCAGCGCTTGGGCCATTCCGGCTCCACCATCATTGGTGGCGCTTCCTCCGATGCCGATAATAAGCTTACGGCAACCGTGGTCAAGGGCAGCCCTGATTAACTCTACGGTACCGTAGGTGGTTGTTAATAAAGGGTCTAGTTTCCCGGCTGGCACCAGAGTGATACCCGAAGCCGCCGCCATCTCAATTGCTGCTGTTTCATTATCTCCCAGCAGTCCCCAT
>JAZFUA010000212.1:0-2483 GCA_036446975.1 Dehalococcoidales bacterium | reverse complement strand
CAGTACTCAGGGAATTATCCGGCTTAGCATAAATGAGGTGTTACAGCGTCCAGAAGCTTTGCAGTTGCTGAAAATCAATCAGGCCGCTTTCACCTGTGTTCTCGACCTCAATTCCGGCTTCGACGGCAGCTGACAGGGGATTTAACCCGCCAAGCAATACCATACCAACCCGGTTGAGACCGGTGGTAATTTGGCAAATCGGCTCACTGGTATTACCCAGAATATAGACGCCACCGATGCCTGCTTCCTTCAGTAAAGAGGTTTTTTCCTCAACAATAGCCCTTGCCGGGGCCGGTAGTTCACGGAAATTTGCCAGTATCCTGCCATTACCCGTTCGGGCGGCTTCAGTGACACTGGTCATCCGGGAACGAATGTATTGCTCTGAAGGGTCAATGGAGGTACCGGTATAATTAATGATGGCGACGAATCTTCGTGGCTTGGCATCTTTAATTTCAAGCACCCCGCCAAACCTGGAGTTGATTGGTATACCAGCCTTGAGCAATATGCCATTGATAACAATACTGCAAACTGTAGCCAGACCGATTTTCCCACTGGGCACCACTACTGAGCCCAGCTTTTCTCCTTCTGTAGCTATAGCTACCAGTTCACTGACGCAAAATCCTGCTCTGAAAATATCGCCCATCACGGTTACGGCTTCTTTAAAATCATTCTTGCCAATGAGTGAAGTGTTGATTGGAATCAGACCGGTGCGTTTTTGAGGGTCAAAGGTGGTGTGGAATGTGAGCAACTCCAGCTTTTCAATGACGAAGCCAACCTGCTCCGGGGCCAAGGCTATCTTGAGTTCCTCAAGTCCTTGAGGGGTAAGCATTCTGCCGTCACGCCCCAGCGATTGGGTATAACCCCGTTCGTCAGTAATTTTCAGGTGATATCTAACCGCTCTCTCGCTCAGAGATACTCCGTGGCGTCCGAGTTCCCGGGCGATGGTAATTGAACCTAGTGGTTCGGATGATTCGCTCAGGACCTTAAGGATAGAGATGACTTTTCTTTCTGTATCTGATCCGGAAGCCTGCATTGTTACTCCTCTTGACTCACCCGATGCTCGAAGCTATTATAATACCCCGGTTTATTTATCATAATAATATCTTGAAACCTGCCACAACCGGTGCCCAATATGGCTGCCAGTTTCCTGGAATATGACCGTATTCCAGCATTTATTTTATATCCGCGTGGTAGCTTTGCAAAGACTTGACTTCCGGTTTACCTTTGCGATAAGCCGTTATGCCTTTAACGGCAGCCGTAGCGGCGGCTAAGGTAGTAATATAGGGCACGTTGTATTTTATGGCTGCCTTCCGAATGTATGAATCATCATACTTGCTTAGTTTCCCGGATGGCGTGTTGATAATTAACTGAATTTCCTGGTTCATTATGGCATCCGTGATATTAGGTTTACCCTCGTACTCTTTCAGAATAGAATCCGATAATATGCCCAGGCTCGCCAGATAGGCCTGTGTACCTACCGTAGCCCTGAGCTTGAAGCCAAGGTTGATAAACTGACTGGCTATAGCGCCTACTTTTTGGCGGTCTTGCTCAGAAACGGTAATGAGCACAGTACCTTCAGTCGGAAGACGCGTAATCGCCTCCTGGGCTTTCCAGAATGCCAGGCCAAAAGAATCCGCGATACCCAGCACTTCACCGGTGGACTTCATTTCTGGATTGAGCACCGGGTCAACTTCGGGGAACATATTAAAAGGAAAGACGGATTCTTTTACGCCAAAGTGCGGCACAGGCAGTTTTTTCAGGTTAAGCTCCTTGATTTTCCTGCCCATCAGCAACTGAGTAGCCAGGCGAGCCATCGGAATAGCACAAACCTTAGAGACTATCGGGACAGTCCTAGAGGCACGCGGATTGGCTTCAATAACATAGACTACATCCTGGCATATAGCGTACTGGACATTCATGACTCCGACTACTTTTAGTTCCCTGGCAATGCGTCGTGTGTATTCCTCAATAGTGTCGATATGTTTTTGGGTCAGGCTGACCGGGGGGATGACACAAGCTGCATCACCCGAATGGACGCCGGCGTATTCTATATGCTCCATAATTGCCGGAATGAAAACATCTTCTCCGTCAGACAGGGCATCTGCTTCGGTCTCAATGGCGTTTTCCAAATAGCGTTCAATAAGAATAGGCCGGTCTGGTGTCACTGCTACGGCAGCAGTCACATACACCTTCAGTTCTTCTTCATCATAGACTATTGCCATACCCCGTCCGCCAAGTACGTATGACGGCCGCACAATGAGCGGGTAGCCAATACGCTTTGCTACCCCCAGGGCTTCTTTCAGATTACTGGCCGTACCCGACTCCGGCATAGGTATACCGAACTTCTTCATCATCTGGCTGAAGCGGCCCCGGTCTGAGGCAATATCGATCGAATTTACTGGTGTACCCAGTATGTTAACGCCGGCTTTCTCAAGCTCGGCCGCGATATTGAGCGGAGTCTGCCCGCCAAATTGGACGATTAC
>JAZFUA010000211.1:0-7257 GCA_036446975.1 Dehalococcoidales bacterium | reverse complement strand
TTCGCCTGGATTCCTGCCAGGGTAAGGATAGCTGCCCGGTTATTGTTTTGGAGTTTTCCTGGGTGTCTGTGTTTCAACTCTAATACCCAGTATCGGTATCAGTTCTCTCAGGTCTTGGATGACATAATCCGCATCCATTTTTCTTTTTGTGCTCTTCCTGTCTATCAATACGGACTTGATACCTAATCTCTTGCCACTTTCAATATCCTGGGTATTATCGCCAACGAAATAACTGTTTTTTTCATTATTAAAGGTGTATTTTGTTAGATAGCTCAGATAGGCGCTTGAGGGTTTGTAGGCATTAGATAAATCCGATGTACATGAATCAATAAAGTAGTCATTCAGATTATGTTTTACCAGCTGTTCTTTCACTATTCCGGTATCAGCATCACTTGCAATTATCATCCTGATGTTGTTTTTACGAAGTATATCCAGAACGTACAGCGTTTCAGGGAATAGCCTGGACTTATGCAAAAACACACTTGAATGAATATTATCCGCACGATTTGTAATATCCGGATATCGGTATTCCTTAGCCAGAAATGCTAGTGTGGACGCAATCACATCTTTTACACTTTGATACCGTTCTTGATTTTGAAATAAGTCATTGAATGTTTCTGAGACTAAATCCCCTGTTTTTTTGTCTGATGGTTTGTCGGTCAGATTGAAGCTAATCTCTTCAAAAAGGTCTGCTGGATTTAATAGAGTCCCCCCAATATCAAAAATCATAGTTACAGAATGCATTTTCTCATTAAGGGCGATAATTATTGAGTAACCAGGGTAATCACTGGCAGGCGCTTATTTATGACTCATCTGCTTTATCGGCTGACTCGTCCGTCTCATCGGTTGCCGGGCGGTCTCGCAGCCAGCGGTGGATTTCATCAAGCACCGGCGGCATTACGCTGAATACCTCTATGTCAGCCGGGAATTGCACCAGGTGGCCTTCCCGGATAAAGAGCAACGCTGCTTCGTTGTCCTTAAAGGTCTCGTCTATCCTCGTGGCGATGTGCTCGTACCTCTTTTTTGACGCTTCAGTGAAGAACTCTGAGACCATTTGAGCTACTTTTTGACTGGTAAACCCCATCATAAGGTGCCTTTCCCAGTCCATGCTCTCCCCAACCAGCTCCATATCCTCAACCGCTTCTACCTGAGCGCCGCTCTGGCACTTCTGGCTGACTATCTGGCAGCTAAACGGGCTTATTTGTTCCAGGACTTTTAATCCCTCTTCACCGGCCACGGTGATTGATTCATGGTAAACACGGTTGACCTTACCTATTTTTGACTCCAGGTTAGCGATGTGCTCCCCGACCTGCTGCCAGTATAGTTTAAGCTTATCGGTATATTCTGTCGGGGCATCCTGCCAGGAGTATAAAAGGGGGACGAGATACAGCTTCCGCTTATTCTCGAACTTTCTTACCTCCGGTTTCTCTATCTTGCCTAATTCCTCTGCCATTTTATCCTTCCTGTCATATGTTTAAGCCTGCGTATGTAGATAGCAGAAGTAGACGGGCAGGTTAAATTGTTGACATAAAATTATGCCATAGCGACCTAAACTGCTTCGGTTAAGAATGATTCAAGCTTAGCTAAAGACATTTCGTATATTAGCGTGCAGGTTACTGCCCAGTTTTGCAACGGCGTCGTGTCTGGTTTTACCAAGTTCCCGTTGCTTCTCTTCAAAGTCACTGCTTGAATAAAGCTTTTCCGGGCGCACATAAATATCATCAACAACCCTGATGGCTGCCGGTGTCTGAAAGCCGGTGGGAGAATCTCGCCAGTCATCGAGTCCTCCTCTCAGCAATGAATCCAGTATCCCCATGGTATATTCTAACCTGATATCCCGGTAATGCTCTCCCTCACCGATTCCACCCGTATTAAGCAGGAAAAAATTCATCTCGGGCAGGCCTTTGATGATTTCATAAAACTTGTTGGCATGCTCGGCTAAATCACCCGAAATAAACGGGTCATAGAAAAACTCGCTTCTGATTGCTCCGGCCAGAGTCGGGTCACCAGCCGAGGATTCCATTGCCTGCCCCAGAATCATCAGGGCGACTGCCTGTTCACGAGTTAACTTGGATATTGCTGGAATCAATGGTCCCCGGGTAATAAGAACCAGATTATCAACCGTGTCTACATCAATATAAGGGCTGGCGTGCATAAAATCCCTTCTGAGCACGACGGCTCTCCCGTTTGAAGTCCTCTGGAGATTGTAAAAATCATAATCACCGTTTTCATCTACAAAAACATTTTCACAGACTGTTTCCGATTTTAATAACCCATAATATATTTCGGGTTGTTCTCCCGGATTAACCCCTTCCGTTTTGACGAATACTCCCCCGGCTTCAAATCCGTGGAAAGAGCCGTCAGCCATCAGAGTCCCGCCATCATCCTGTATCAGCCACGATTTTTCATTACCCTTCCTGGCCAGGATTCGGGAGGTAGTACTGGTCTTGCCATTGGCGCTTAAGGCAACTAACAGGGTTCTGACCGTCTTATAATCACCATGCACTGATTCAAGATAGTCTTCTCTACAGCCGGCATGCAGGAAGATACCTCCCTTTCTGGCCTTGGCTGCCCAGTCTTCGGCGGCAAAAACGCCCTTTTTGTACTCGCCTATGTAGTTGCCGTTCCTGATTATCTTGACATACCTTCCGTCCGGCAGCATCGCCAGTCTGATGGTGATATCTTTCTCAGCAAGCGGTTTTGACTGATTGGCCAGGAAGGCCTCGTCAGCGAAAAAAATGATTTGATAAGTTGGCTCTTTGACCTCTCCTTTGGGAGGAGCAAAAAGATTACCTCCACCGTAAGCAACATGAGCAAACCGCTCAGGAACAATCAGCCTGACGGTAGTGCTACTGTCAACATTACCCACCACCCTATCAATTGAAATAAGTTTTTCTTTAGACAGGACCTCTTCACACTGTGCCAGGAGTTTCTCTTCTTCCTCACCAAAAGAATTGTCAATACTGTTTTTGGTAAACATGGCTGACCTTGAGGTGGGTTCACTATCGGCAACGAAATTTCCGTAAACTGTCTTTCTAACCCCGGGTTGCTTTTCCACCAGCCCTCTCAGTATGTCAGTTGGGGGATTATCAATGAGTCTCCCTTCCTCTTTCGCCTTTGCTGTGATTCTATCAGCGGTCCTGACAAATTTTTCTAAATCGAATTCTGACACTTAATCCCTCCACTCTTTAAATACACAATAGCTTCCGAATTATAACATATTTTCTACCGGGCTCGTATATGCTAGAATGAATAACAGTTTTCGGTTAATCTTGATTTTCAGTTCAAGATAGGGGTGAGATGAGGCCCTATGATTCGCCAGTGCCAGCCGGGTGATACTGAGAGAATATATTTTATCATAAATGAGGCATCCAGAGCGTACGAAGGTGTTATTCCGCCTGACTGTTATCACCAGCCTTATATGCCGATGGATGAGCTTGAACGGGAAATGAAACGCCTGGATTTCACTGGCTGGGAAGTAAATGGTGAGCTTGTCGGGATAATGGGGTTTGAGCCGGTTAAAGATGTCAGTCTCATCCGCCACGCTTATGTTTTACCCCAATGGCAGCAACAGGGAATAGGCAGTAACCTGTTAGAGCAAGTTGAAAGTCTGGTGATTACTTCCCGACTGCTGGTAGGGACCTGGGCTGACGCTTACTGGGCGATTGATTTTTACCGGAAGCACGGCTTTTCTCTCCTGCCTGATAAGGATGAACTGCTCAAAACCTACTGGGATATTCCCCTGCGCCAGATAGAAACCTCGGTGGTTTTGGGGATTGATTATGATAATTAAATTGAAGTGGAGGGCGAACGAGTGATGCTGTCACCAGAGTTAAAGGAACAATTTGAGAAGGAACCGGTGCAGGCTGTTATTGATGAAATCAAAGCCTTTGTCGCTAACAGCCCGGCTAACCGTATGCCGTCCACCAGAGAACGTATTATTTTTAATGAGCCGCTGGTGCGTTTTGCCGATGGCAATGACCCTATCTTCGATGAATACAAGACCATTATTGCTCCCACTCACCTTACCCCCCGTGAGGCGCTGGCTGAAGCTTGTAATAAGAGCCCGGAGGAGATGCCGGCCCATATTTCGGTGGTAAGCTGGATTTTACCCATTACCGAGCAGACCCGTAAGTCCAACCGCATTGAGAAACTCGCTCCCAGCCGTCTCTGGTCTCACACCCGCTGGTACGGGGAAGAGTTTAATGACATAATGCGGCAGCATGTGGTAGATATTCTCCGTGAAATGGGATACCTGGCGGTAGCGCCGGTTAATCAACCCTATTTCAAGACAATGAACAATGAAAAGGGACCCTATTCAAACTGGTCGGAGAGGCATATCGCCTATGCTGCCGGGCAGGGGACATTCAGCCTTTCTGATGGCTTTATTACCGAGCGGGGTATCGCCCACCGCTGTGGCAGTGTGGTTACCGACCTGGTGCTGCCGCCGAGCCCCAGGACAGCCGAGAACCCGTACTCAAACTGCCTGTTTTATGTAGACGGCAGCTGTACAGCCTGTATCGTCCGTTGCCCGGGTGAGGCTATTACCGAAGAGGGCCACGATAAGATTAAATGCCAAGTTTATCAGAGAGGTATTGGTTACCGGCCGGGAGCGGAGAACTATGATGATGCTGTAAGCGTGGCTGGCTGTGGCCTTTGCCAGACGAAGGTGCCCTGTGAATATCGGGTACCGGCCAAGATACAAAAGATACCGGGGAAGAAAAAAGAGTAGCTGCCCCTAAAGCTCGGCTTCCAACAGTGTCGTCGTATCCTGGACGCCCTGAATACCGCGAACCTCGCCGACGATTAGCCTGGTCAGTTCAAAGAGGCTCTTGGCTTCGGCTACGGCGATGGCATCCCACTGCCCGAAGACGAGGGTCACTTCTATAATTCCCTGAGTGGCGCGAATCTGACGCAGAGCTTCGGCTTCCAGCCCTGGTACCAGCTTGATGAGCAGATATCCTTTTGTCATATTGATTTATTATATTATTTGTTGGTTTTGTTGGCAAGTTGAGAGATTATTTATTAACTAACCTCACCCCCTGTATCCCCCTTCGGTCAATCTCCTGAAATCTCCCCCCACACTCCGTCCCCTCTGACCTCGCCTAACTTTACCGGTAAGAGCTTATTGGACAAGTCCTCATCGCTTCGGGTATAGACCTTGATATAGTTACCGGTGTGGCCGGACCAGATGCCGACGGACTGCTGCTCCCATAAAACGGACATTGTCCTGCCCGAGAAACCCTGGCTATAGTTTGTAACACATTCTCCGGCTAAAGCCAGTAATTTTTGATTTCGTTGCTGCTTAACCTTGGCTGTTACCTGGTCTGGCATCATGGTGGCTTCGGTTCCCTCTCGGGTGGAGTAGGGGAAGACATGAATCCGGGCAAACCCAATCCGGCGGCAGATCTTGAAGCTTTCCTCAAACTCTGCCGCGGTTTCACCGGGAAAGCCGGCAATAATATCGGTGGTGATGGCGGCATCGGGTACCAGAGTCCTGATTAAAGATACTGCTGCCTGATACTTCTTAATATCATAAGGTCGCTTCATCCGTTTGAGGACACTGTCGCTACCACTCTGGAGGGAGAGGTGGAAGTGGGGGCACATTCTTTGGTTGCGCCACAGCCCGACAAGTTCCGCCGAGATTTCTCCGGGTTGGAGAGAGGATAGCCTTAACCTGTCCATATCAGTCTCATCTAAGATATATTCCAGCAAACCCTTCAGGTTAAGACCCTTATCATTATAGGTGCCAATCTCAGTTCCGGTCAGTACAACCTCCCTGGCGCCGGCGGCTGCCCGCTGTCTGACATTAGTGATAACCTGGTCGGCGGGCAGGCTTGTCTCCCTTCCCCGCACCCGGGGCACGATACAATAAGAGCAAAATTTGTTACAGCCGTCCTGAATCTTGATGAAGGCGCGGGTCCTGGTTCCCGGTTCAAAACTGGTGAGGTAGTCTGGCTGAGCGGAGGTTGGCTTGTCCAGACAGCCGGACTCTTCCAATAAGCGCAGTAAGTCGGGTTTTTCGGTATTGCCGGCGACAAGACCGACCCCTTCAATCCGGGCCAGCTCTTGAGGCATCCTCTGAGCGTAGCAACCGGTAACTACCAGTAAAGCGCCCGCGTTTCGTCGGTGGGCCAGTCTCAGCAGGTGACGAGACTTAGCATCGGCGGTGTGGGTAACGGTGCAGGTGTTGAGTATAAATATATCAGCCTCTTCCACCGAAGATACCAGCTTGTGTCCGACCTCAGCGAATTGTCTGGCTAAGAAATCTGTCTCAGCCTGGTTCAGTTTACAACCTAATGTGTCTAAAGCAATTTTCATATTTTTTATTTTTATTTCTTACGATTTTGTATTCTTTTAGCTCCTGGCTGAAACGAATCTCTCCCGTTTCCAAATTGACTGTCCATCCACATATACATTATACTAACTCTAATTATACTAATCTTGTTTTCAGGCTGGCAAACTGAGGAGGTTATATTGGTGAATAATGGTAGCAGCAGCAGGGTAGTGATAACCGGAATAGGTTGTATTTCTCCTCTTGGTCTGGATACGGCCACCACCTGGGAAAATCTCATTGCCGGCAAGTCCGGCATTGATTATATAACCCAATTCGATGCCGGGGAGTTTGAGACCAGGATAGCTGGAGAGGTAAAGGGATTTGAGCCTACCGACTATATTGGTCGCAAGGAAGCCCGGCGGATGGACCGCTTTGCCCAACTGTCTGTTGCTGCCAGTCTTCAGGCTGTGGAGAAGTCCGGACTCCAGATTGATGCAACAATCCGGGACCGGATAGCTATCATAGGTGGCCGCGGAATCGGCGGTCTGACTACCCTGTATAACCAGACTAAAGTGCTGATAGAAAGCGGGCCACGCAGGGTAAACCCGCTACTGGTGCCAATGATGATATCCGATATGGCTGCGGCCCAGGTCTCCATTACTCTGGGAATAAAAGGGGTAAATCTCTGCACCACATCAGCCTGCTCCAGTAGCTCCGATGCTATAGGAGTTGCCTATGAACTCATCAGGCGGGGCGATGCTCAGGCAGCCCTTGCCGGCGGAAGTGAATCGATAATTAATCCGATAGGCGTTGCTTCTTTCGGGGCTCTTAAAGCTCTCTCAACCAGGAACGACGCTCCTCAGCAGGCTTCCCGTCCTTTTGATGCTGAACGGGATGGTTTTGTTATCGGCGAAGGGGCCTGTATCCTCGTTTTGGAAAGCCTACCTCACGCTCAGCAGCGTGGGGCTAATATCCTGGCT
>JAZFUA010000210.1:0-4948 GCA_036446975.1 Dehalococcoidales bacterium | reverse complement strand
TCATTTATTCGTTCAAGGTCACATAGTACTAAAAAGAGATTTAAAGGAGCTAGATTTCGATTTGAGAGCGTCATTTAAGGGGTAGTTAAACAAGGGCGGAAGATTGAGTTAAAACCCGGCTGATTAATTCCTGAAGTCTGCCAAACCCCCACTTTTTGCCTGCAGAAATCATCACAGTGTTTTGGTTGACCGGGGTTGCCCGGTCCGAGAAATAATCGATAGCTTCTTCTTCGCTCCAGTCGCGGCCATTATCCAGAAGAAGGTCAATTTTATTCAGGGCAGTAATCCGGGGCTTGTCTATCAGGTCGAGTTCAGTAAGGATATCTTCCACGGTCTGGCATTGATCCGCGGCATCATTGGAAGAGAAGTCTACAACATGAACCAGCAGGGCAGCTTCGGACAATTCCTCAAGGGTTGCCCGGAAAGCTTTGACGATAGCCGGTGGCAGTTTCCTGATAAACCCAACAGTGTCGGTCATCAGGACAGCGTTTCTATCCGGAAGAGTCAGGCGGCGGGTAGTTGGATCCAAAGTAACAAAAAGTTCGTTTTTAACAGGGATATCCGACTGACTCAGAGCGTTGAGTAAAGTGCTTTTACCGGCGTTGGTATAACCAACCAGGGCAATAACAGGAATGCCGCTTTTCTGGCGCTTCTGGCGGTATAGCTGGCGTTGCTTTCTAACCTGCTCAATCTGGAGTTTCAGGCGGTGTATTTTCTTCTGAATAAGCCGACGGTCTGTTTCTATCTGCGATTCTCCGGGACCCCTGGTACCAATGCCCCCGCCAAGCCTTTCCAGGTGGCTCCACTGCCCGGCCAGGCGGGGAAAAAGATACTGGTGTTGAGCCAGTTCTACCTGTAATTGGCCCTCGCGGGTCTGCGCCCGCCTGGCAAATATGTCCAGAATCAGGGCAACCCGGTCAATAACTTTTATTTTTAAATAATCCTCAAGGCTGCGTTGCTGCAAAGGAGAAAGCTCATCATCAAATATGGCTACATTGTAGTTGGTATCGCTCTTTAGGGCCAGCAGTTCGGCTAGCTTGCCTTCACCCAGATAATGGGTTTTAGAGGGAACGGCTAACCGCTGGCTGAGTCTCCCGACCACTTCCGCCCCAGCCGAGGTGGCTAAGCGTGCCAGTTCATCCAAAGAATTACCCGCCGACCACCTGTCAGAGCTTTTTTTATCTTCTACTGCAACCAAAAAGGCCCGTTCCGCAGATTCCCTTTTTATGTTAATTATACTTTTTCGGCTCATATTCTGACACCAAATACCAGGACTATGGTAAAAGCTGGCGGTTAAAGTCCAGTTGATATTATTTCCGCTGAATCAGTTGTATGGCTATTCCGTCAGTGTCTTTTATTTCGGACATTACGGATGTTTCGGTTACCACCGGTTCTTGAGATACCTTGACTCCCTTTTCATTAAGATAGGCAATTGCTTTATCCATATCCTCTACTTCGATAGCAATCCTGCGCCAGCCATTTTGCCACTGCTGGGTAGATACGGGAGCCGGAGCATTAACTCCAAGCACCTCGATCAGAGTTCCCCCCAGTTCTATAAAAGCAATCTCTTCCATTGGTTGTCTATCAGTTTTACGCCTGAATTGAATCGTAAATCCCAGGATTTCGGTATAGAATTTTAGTGTCCTGTCCATATTACTGGACACAAGCTCAACATGCTCTATCCCTTTAAACATAGTTCATTCCTTTTATGTCACCTTACTTTGGGTTTAAACTTGTTTTTACTGTCCCGCCACCCGGCCAGGCGTGATAAGCCTTTAACCAAGCCGGCATCAGGAATGGTCAGAGACAGTCGCACATAACCTTCACCATTCTTGCCGTAACCCAGCCCGGGAGTTACCACTACCCCAACTTGCTCCAACAAATCGGTAGCAAAGTCGGCAGAGGTATAACCATCAGGGATTTTTGCCCAGACATAAAGGCTCGCTTTAGGTGTTTTAGCTTCAAGCCCGATGTTATTCAGCATTTCAACCACCAGGTCACGGCGCTTCTGGTAGATAGCATTATGCTGCTGGATACAGTCCTGGGGCCCACTCAAAGCTTCAATAGCGGCGTACTGAATAGCCTGGGGGATACCCGAGTCCATATTTGATTTAAGGGTTTTAAGAGCCTTTATCATTCCGGCATTTCCTACCACCATTCCTATCCGCCAGCCGGTCATATTATAGCTCTTGGAGAGCGAGTGAAACTCCACGCCCACATCTTTGGCCCCGTCTGCCTGTAAAAAACTAACCGGACGGTAGTCGTCAAAAGCTACTTCGGTATAGGGTCCGTCATGGCAGACCAGCAGTTCCTGCTTGCGGGCGAAATCAACTGTCCTGTTGAAAAAATCGAGGTCTGCCACAGCACCGGTAGGATTATTGGGATAGTTTATCCAGAGTAATTTAGCTTTTTGGGCAATACTCTCAGGGATGATATCATAATCAGGCAAGAAGTCGTTCTTTGCCAAAAGAGGCAGATAATAAGACTCGCCGCCAGCTAACATGGTGCCTATAGAATAAACGGGATAAGCCGGGTCCGGCACCAGGGTAATATCACCGGGGTCGATAAAGCAAAGAGCGATATGGGCTATGCCTTCCTTGGCTCCAATAAGAGGTAAAACCTCCGTATCCGGGTCGAGAGAGATGTCAAAGCGTTTCTGGTACCAGTCAACTACAGCCTGGCGCAATTCCGGCATACTATCCGACTCAGGATAGCGGTGGTTGGCCGGGTCTTGCGCTTCACGGCATAACCTGTCGATAATATGGGAGGGAGTTGGAATGTCAGGGTCACCGATGGCAAAACTGACTATATCTTCTCCTTTAGCTCGTTTCTCGGCAATCTTCCTGGTAATTTCCACGAAAAGATAAGGGGGTAGATTTTCTATTCTTTTTGCCAGTTTCATTTCATTCAAACCTCAGATGAAGATTGATTAGGGTCTTCAGACAAACAACTCTAATCCGGCCATTCTCCGCAAAACACTGTTTCTGCCGGACCGCTGAGTAGTACCTCCCCTGCCCCATTCCACTCAACCTGGAGGGTACCTCCCAGCAACTTTACATCCACTTTATCATCAATATAACCGAGCAGACGAGCCGCGACAGTAATAGCGCAAGCGCCACTGCCGCAGGCTAGAGTCTCCCCTACCCCTCTTTCCCAGGTACGGGCTTCTATATGTTGCCTGTCCAGTACCCGGGTGACCTCAAAATTCACCCGACCGGGAAACATTGCCAGGTTTTCCACCTGAGGGCCGATCCTAGACAGGGGGAAATCAGATACCGGAGACTCAGTGAAATAAACAGCGTGAGGATTCCCCATAGAGACAAGGTTGAGCGTCAGTTTTTTAGCATCCAGGGTAACAGAACAGGTTATCATTGACTTTATGTCAACTCTTTCAAGCTCATTCCGCCCAATTACTACCGGAATATCCTTATCTTCAAATTCAGGCTCACCCATACCGGTCTGAATTTTGGTGTCTTTACCGGCTATTTCATAAATCCTGGCTTTTCTGATACCGGCTATCGTTTCTACCGATATTTCCCCTGTTCCAAAGCCGGTCAGTTTTTCATCTGCAAAGTATTTTACCAGACATCTCAGCCCGTTACCACAGGCTTCAGCCTCAGTGCTATCACTATCAAAGACACGCATTTTGCAGTCGGCCTTATCTGAAGGCATCAGTAACAGCAAACCGTCAGCGCCGATGCCGAAGTGGCGATCACATATAGTCACAGCCATCTGCGCCCAGTCCTGCCGCACGTCTTCCGTCTCCACCAGTACGAAATCATTCCCGGCTCCCTGCATTTTTGTGAATTTCATAATCAAATTGCCCTTTTTTGTACCTTATCAACATCCACGGGCGTTTTCCCTGTTTATTAAATTATCGAATCCATATTAACACAAGTAAAATTGCTATTTCTAGTAACCCTTAGTTTTCCGTAGATATCCGAGACTCGTCCTCCTTTCTGAGTGGTGTTGGGCCTCTGGGTCTGTTTTTCTTCCCCCTGGAGCTTATGAGATACTTTTCAGCTAGAATCTCATAACTCCGCCAATACTACAAGACAATGCCTCAACCCATCATCGTTATCCGACTTCTGTCGGTACCTATAGAATGTAGACGAGATATTAACCAGCAGGCAGGATTTTCTTTCGCTTAGCCCAAGCGCTCCCTGATATGAGAGACCGCCAGACGCTTAACCTCGGGCGGTAGAAGTTTTTTAAGGGTAATTCCTTCAAGGCCAGATTATCCAGGTCGTTAGAAGAGAATAATGAAGCTGCGAGGTATTAAGGCTCGGACTGTTCCTTCTCGAGTACGAGAACCTCATACCGACCGGATGTCATCTGAGAATCCGCCCGGTATGTGTAGGTTTCTCCAGGCAATATTCTCTCCATATAGAGCAATTCCTCATGGTTATTGAACCTGATTATAAGTGCGTAGTCATCCGATTGGGGAATGTACAATCGGGCGTATCCGCGCTTGTTGGTCCGATAACTGCCCAATCCAACAACTACTATCTCAGCCCTGGCAACCGGCTTGCCATTTTGGTCAAAAACTCCAAGTTGACTGACATTTCGTCCTGTAATATACCTGGCGAATACCTGCTTCAACCTTCCGGCACGACCCGGTACTCGCCCCTCGGTTATCAGGTCTATCACGTCCTTCTCATAGCTGCCACTTTGTTTTGGAGTCATCCATTCTTCACCATATTTGAGGCGCAGGTATTCCTCGGGTGGATTCGGTACTTTCAACTCTTCACCCACAAGGTGTATTTCTTTGAGATTGGTGAACAGACTCACCGGGGTTTTGACAGCGGGGTACTGGTATATGCTATCACCGAATACCTTGTAACAACGCCACTCAATTCTTATCGATGACTTGACCATGACTACATGCAGGCAGTGATCCAGGAGTTCGGTTCTGGTGATATAGCCACTTTCTCTAAGGGCGGCGACA
>JAZFUA010000209.1:0-2893 GCA_036446975.1 Dehalococcoidales bacterium | reverse complement strand
GTAATCAGGCCCCAGGATATGCCTGCCCAGGTGGCGACAGGCAATTTTGACCTGGCCATTACAGGCCAGGACTGGTTGCTGGAGCACCTTTACCAGTTTCCCTCCAGTCCGGTAACCGAACTCCTCGACCTGAAATTCGCCCGGGTGAGAATAGTAGTGGTGGTAAGTAACGATTTACCGGTGAATGATATTCAGGGCCTGAGGCAGATTTATTCCGAAGCCTCGGTGCCGCTCAGAGTAGCTTCGGAGTATATTAATATTGCCGATAAGTTCGCCCGGGATAACCACCTTGGACGGTACCGGGTGATACCTACTTGGGGAGCTACCGAGGCCTTTTTACCCGAGGACGCTGACCTGCTGATTGAAAATACCGAGACGGGACGGACCCTTGCCCGGCACAACCTGAAAATTATCGATACCCTCTTTATATCCACCGGTTGTCTGGTGGGGAACAAGGAGAGTATCTCCGACCCGGTAAAAACAAAGAAAATAAACTCAATTATCGAGACCCTGCGGGCAGCTGTAGAGTAGTAAGATGGAGCCTGTCTTTAAATCGACTTAACTCTGAGGATACTAAATTAAAAGGAGATTCTTAATAAAGGTAAAACCCCTGGAACTATCGGGAGTTGGAGAGGGACGAAGCCCTTGAAACTATCGGGAGTTGGAGGGGGAGTAAAGCCCCTGGAACTATCGGGAGTTGGAGCGGGGGTAAAGTCCCTGGAACTATCGGGAGTTGGAGCGGGGGTAAAGCCCCTGGAACTAACGGGAGTCTGAGAGGGGGTAAAGCCCCTGGAACTATCGGGACTCCGAGAGGGGGTAAAGCCCCTGGAACTAATTGGGAGTCTGAGAGGGACGAAGTCCCTCTCTAAAAACTAATTCCCCTTCCCCTTATTAAGGGGAAGGGGATACAGGGGATAGGGTTAAATTAAATCAAAGTTGGGACTAGAGGAAAAATATTGAAAATTATTGAAGGTTTTGAGGCATCAAAGGCAGCCCTCTCCAGGCAGGGACCTTCACAGTTAGCGTTTGAAGCTGATGACCGTGAGCCGGAAGTGAGGAAATGGATAGATGATGTCCGTCGCCGGGGAGATGCCGCTCTCATCGACTACACACTGAAATTCGATGGTGTAGAGCTGGCCACTCTGGAGGTAGTTGCAGAGCAGATAAAGGCCGCTTATAAAGAAGTTGATGATGAACTGCTGGCTTCCTTGAAGCTGGCCGCCGGGCGGATAACCGCCTACCATAACGCCCAGAAAGACAGTCTGCTTAAGGAGAGCACAAAGGATGGAGTGGGCTGGTTGGTTCGGCCTCTGAACCGGGTTGGCATATATGTTCCCGGTGGCACTGCTTTTTACCCGTCAACGGCCTTGATGGCGGGTATTCCTGCTCGGGTAGCCGGAGTTAAAGAAGTCATTCTGGTTACCCCGCCGAGGAATGATGGCACCGTTCACCCGGTAACACTGGCGGCTGCTGATATCGCCGGATTCGACCGCGTATTTTCCGTCGGTGGCGCCCAGGCGATTGCCGCCCTGGCTTTTGGCACTGAGTCTATCCCGGCTGTAGACAAGGTCTGCGGCCCGGGCAATATTTATGTTACCCTGGCCAAGAAGCTGCTTTACGGAGTGGTGGGTATTGATGGACTTTACGGGCCGTCCGAGGTATTAATCATCGCTGATGAAACGGCTAACCCAGAATACTGTGCCGCTGACCTTTTAGCCCAGGCAGAACATGACCCGCTGGCTTCGGCTGTCCTGCTAACTACCTCACAGCCTAAAGCTGAAGAAATCAATCGGGCAGTCAAAGAACAACTCAGTAGTTTGAAACGGCGGGAGATAGCTACCGAAGCTCTTGAGAATCGGGGAATGATAGGGGTAGTTGCCGGCATGGATGAGGCAATAGAACTGGCAAATATGTATGCTCCGGAGCACCTCTGCCTGATGGTGGATCCCGGTGTAACCGGGGCTTATCTTGACCGAATCTCCAATGCCGGCTGTATCGTTGTCGGGGAAAAAGCAACGGTGGTGCTGGGCGATTATGTGGCCGGGCCAAGCCATGTCTTGCCTACCGGGGGGACGGCCAGGTTCAGCTCACCCCTAAATGTAACCGATTTTGTTAAACTGACCAGCCTGATTAATCTGGACGCTGCCAGCCTGAAAAAACTGGGACCGGCAGCTCAAACCCTGGCCAGCGCTGAGGGACTTGACGCCCACGCTAAAGCGGTGGAGAAACGGTTGCAGTAAATATCAGGCTAGCCTTATTTCCCCCTGGCTAACATCCCCTATCTAACGGATATTATTCAATCAAAATTTTATTAGATACTTGTGATACAATCCAGCTATAAATACCATGGATGTTGAATCAAACTGGGACTCTCACTGGGAAGAAGAATCAAAAAGAAGCTTCTGGCACGAACCTGACAGGGCAGTAATTGACCTTAAGAATAGACTGGATAGAGCTAAAACACCTGATGTTCTTGACCTTGGCTGTGGTGTAGGCAGGCATGCATTGTTATTTGCCGAATCCGGTTTTAATGTGACTGCCCTGGATTATTCCCAGGAGGCTCTTAATACTTTACGGCAAAAGGCGCTTGAAAAGGGTGTTCACATTAAGATTATTAAAGGTAGCTATTCTGAAGATGTATTTCCAGAAGAATCGTTTGATTTGATTCTAGCTTATAATGTTCTCTATCATGGTTATAGCCAAACTTTCAAGAATGCAATATGCCTGATTCACAAGTGGTTAAAGTCCGAGGGTCTTTTCTTCTTCACCTGCCCATCCCGGCGGGACGATAAATATGGAAATGGAGAAGAAGTGGCAAAAAATACTTATAAATCGTTAAACAGTGTCCATCCCGGTGATATTCATTACTTTGCCAGTGAAGCAGACATTGCCG
>JAZFUA010000208.1:0-3506 GCA_036446975.1 Dehalococcoidales bacterium | reverse complement strand
GTATCATATAAGCGAAAGACATGCTCACCGGAGATTACTCCGGTCCTTGATGCTTCCCGCTCACCCATTATCATCTTGATAAGCTCCAGTCCTGTATTAAGAGTATCCTCAAATCCAGCTTCTTCAAGCTCGATTACTTTAAGGATAAAGTCCTGTCTTTGTGTCAGTTCGGGATAAATGTGCCCCATTTGTTCGATAGTAACCCTGGCCATCTCGGATAAAAATGGCTTGTCGAGTCCAAGTCTACGTCCGAAAAGCGAGGCGCGGCGGAGCAGTCGGCGTAAAACATAGCCCCGTCCCTCGTTACCGGGCATCAGGCCATCGCCAATAAGAAAAGCAATGCCCCGACTGTGCTCGGCTACCACCCTGATAGATTTATCGGTATCACCATCGGCCCCGTATTCTTTACCGGTTAGTTGACACACTTTTTCAATAAGTAGTGCAAAGATGTCAGTCTCATATATTGTCTTCTTGCCCTGCACAAAGGTTACGGCTCTTTCCAGACCCATTCCGGTATCGATGTTCGGATTGGGCAGCAAGGAGCGTACACCCTCTTTATCCTGGTTATACTGGGTGAAAACCAGGTTCCAGATTTCCGTAAAACGGTCACAATCACAATTCGGCCCGCAGGTTGGTTTGCTGCAACCAAATTCTTCACCAAAATCATAGAATATTTCGCTGCAAGGGCCGCAGGGGCCCGAATCTCCGGCCGGTCCCCAAAAATTATCTTCTTCATCAAACCTCTTTATCCTGTCCTCGGGAATGCCAATTTCCCGCCAGTGGCTATAAGCTTCGTCATCATCCAAGAAAACAGTCACCCACAAACGGTCGGCAGGTAATTTCAGATGATGGATAAGGAATTCCCAGGCCCAGGCAATAGCTTCTTTTTTAAAATAATCACCGACGCTGAAATTACCAAGCATCTCGAATAAAGTGAGGTGAGTGGTATCACCAACCGATTCAATATCGGTAGTGCGGAAACATTTCTGGCATGATACCATGCGAAGACTGGGGGGGGTCTCTTCGCCCAGGAAATAAGGTTTCATCGGCACCATACCGGCGCTGGTAAGAAGCAGTGTCGGATCGCCATGAGGTATCAGGGAAGAGCTGGAAATAATTTGATGCCCTTTACTCTCATAAAAGTTTAAAAATAAGGTTCTAAGTTCATCACCAGTCACTTAATATTACCTGCCTTACACGGAAATAATTTGGAAAAGCTAAAAAGCAACTATTTCGGTAGTCTCGGTTACTTACGATTTTAGTGCAAGCAGTATTGCCTGTCAATGGAAGATGGTTTGTAATTCTAAGCAAATTTTGCTTCAGCCAATCCTGGCTCCGGACCCGGTCACACCGGTTTTGCCCCGCTGGCTTAACTCGCCTGCCAGCATAGTAAGGGCAAACTCAGGAACGTATTTTCCTGTTTTTATAGCAAGGTCTGTCTCCAAAAGATAGTGATACATCTCCCTGAGCCGGGGCAGAGAATACCTGGCAGCCTGTTCCAATGTCTTGCGAAAGATGAATTCTGAAGTCAAACCCAGTTTGCTCATAATCTCCGCATTAGTCTTTTTTTGGGCTCTGAATTCTCTGGCTCTGACCATCATCCGCACCTGGCGGGTCAGCATTGTCAGCAGGTAAACTGGGGAAGCGCCCGTCTGTAATAGTTGCTGCAATGACTGTTCGGCCAGTTCGGTTTTAAATTCAAGAATGGCATCAACCATTGTAAAAACGGTTGTCTGCTGAGTGTAGCCCACCACCCCCTTAACGTCTTCTTCCTCGATACGGCGGCCGGAAACAAACAGGGTTAATTTGGCAATCTCGCTGGCCATAACCCACAGGTTACTGCCTACCAGTCTGACCAGCAGGTTCACCGCCTGGGGGGAGATGGTGGCGTCTTCTTCTACCACTTTCTTTTGCACCCACTCGCGCAGTTTGGGTTCTCGTAGCAAGGGAAAGCTTTTTACCGTTGCCTTGGTAGCCAGCTCCTTAAAGAGAGGATTAGAACTTGTTATCTTACTTTCTATCAGAACAAGTATGGTCGTATCAGGTAAATTGGCCATACCTGCGCTATAAGGTTTATGCCCATCTGCCTGTTCGCTGGCTGCTTGATTTTTGCGGGGACGGCGGGGCCGGTTTCCAGGTTCAAAGCGTTCCAGCAAGCTTTTAACTATAACCAGACGTTTCCCGGTAAGAAAAGGCACCGTCTCACAAATATTTCTTAGCTCATCCGGAGTTATCTTCTGAGCATCAAGGGTGGTGGTGCCGGCCGCTAAAGCCTCCGGGTCACCTGTTGCCTTTTTTATTTCTTCGAGCGACCGGGTAAGAGAATAATCTTCCGGTCCTGATAAAATGTATAACAAGTTCAACCTTCCAGTTGTTAATTCTTCCAGATTTTATCACATATAAGGGCCCTATTGTAAAAGAGTATTTGGACCATAAAGACGCTGGAAGAAAGCAAAAGGAAACTAGGCGTGATGACAGGCTATCCAGTGGTCACCGCCGATGTTCCTGAACTCCGGCTCTTGCTCCTGGCAAATATCGGTTACTTTACTGCATCTGGTGTGAAAACGACAGCCGCTGGGGGGAGTAATCGGGCTGGGCATTTCTCCGGGTAATATTATCACCTGCCGGTCACGTTCAACATTCGGGTCGGGGGTGAGAACCGCTGAGATTAGCGCTTCGGTGTAGGGATGACGCGGAGTATCAAAAAGCTCATCCGTTTGAGCCGACTCCATAATCTTACCCGAGTACATCACCATTACACGGTCGCATATATTACGAACGACGGCAAGGTCATGGGCGATGAATAAATAGGTCAGTTTCAGTTCTTCCTGAAGATTCTCCAGCATAGTGATTATCTGGGCCTGGACAGAAACATCAAGTAAAGCAACGGGGTTATCGCAGACAATAAAGTCAGGCTCCAGGGCAAGTACCCGAGCTATTTCAATACGCTGCCGTTGCCCGGCACTGAACTGATTAGGATAACGTTCTGCCATATAAGGCTCAAGGCCTACCATTGTGAGTAGCTCACCAACTCGCTCCTGGCATTTATCATCCTTAACCAGGTGGTGAACCTGGAGCGGCTCAGCCAGGATTTCTCCGGCTGTCATTGAACGGTCCAATGATTTAAATGGGTCCTCAAATATCATCTGCACATGCCGCCGCATCTCTCTCATCTTTCTACCACCAAGTTTACCCATATCAGTCCCCTGATAATACACCTTGCCCCTGGTGATATCTATAAGTCGCATAATACAACGCCCGGTGGTGGTCTTACCGCAGCCGCTTTCACCCACCAGGCCAAGGGTCTCGCCCTTGTTGACATGGAAACTAATTCCATCTACCGCCTTCAGGTCAGCTACCTTCCTTTGAAAGACACCACCCTTCACCGGAAAATACTTGCGCAGGTTCTCTACTTCGAGTAAAGCTCCGTTTTTACTCATTGAAAAACTCCTGTTAATTCCGGTATCTTTTTTGCTACTAAATTAAGGCGACCAGTATTATTTTCC
>JAZFUA010000207.1:0-5580 GCA_036446975.1 Dehalococcoidales bacterium | reverse complement strand
CAGGCGAAGGCAGATTACAAAGGTCGTGTCACCCGAATCATAGATGCCATCCGGCTCAAGAAGAAACCTGACAGGGTGCCGGTTATACTTAGAATGTATGGCTTCCCGGCGGCTTATTGCGGCTACACCCAGAAGGATATGTGGTATGACGCGGATAAAGCTATCGATGCAGGTACCAGGTGCACCCTCGCATTCCAGTTTGACATAAAAGTTGAGAATGTGATGGCGATGATTAAAACAGCCAAAGAGTACGGGGGTGTATTAGCTTCAATCGGTATCAAATAAAAAGGTGATTAGAAGCCTTAGCAAGCAGATATGCCCTAAAGTTTGTATAAGAGTTAAATGTGCTTCATAGGGGACGAAAAGATGTTTTTAAACGATGATGAAAAACGGATTCTGGACGGCCGGCAGGGTGAGATTGCCCAAAGATGCATGAAATTTTTAGTGGCTTACGGTGAAGCAGCCGGAGCCGAAAAACTGGTTGACCTTGATGGAACGGTAGATTTGCATCCGACTGGTTCCGGCTGGGTGGCAGCCTATGCAGTTACGCGGGAAGAAATGACGGAATTAGCCGGAAAAGGTGAAAGATTTAAGGTCCCCACATTCTCTGACAAAGCCACCGCACCCAACTTCATTGTAGACGGATGGGAAAACTGCGGAGTCTTACCCAGCAGCGACCCAGCCTTTCACAAAAAGTGTCTGGAGGATCTTCAACCATTAATTGATATGGGTTGCGTGCTTACTCTCTCCTGTGCCCATTACCTGGACAGTTCATATTGGCCTTCCCTGGGCCAGCATTGTGCCTGGGTTGAAAGCTCGGCCGTTCCCTGGGCTAATGCTGTCCTGGGAGCCAGGAGTAATTTTGACGGATGTTTCCATACTGCCTACCTGGGGAAAGTGCCCTATTATGATATGCATCTGACTGAAAACCGGGCAGCCACGGTATTGATACACTGCGAGGCCGAATTAAAAAGGGATATGGATTATGACTTATTCGGTTGGGCTGTCGGAGAAACCCTGGGATTGAAAGTTCCGGCTTTTGTGGGTATCGGCAGACCGACAACTACTCAACTGGTAAAAATGAATTCTGCTTTGAACACAGGCGGGCAGGTACGAATGTATCATATTCCCGGAATGACTCCTGAAGCGCCCACCCTGGAAGCCGCCTTTCAGGGGAAAAAACCTAAAGAGACTATATCCATCACCCGGGACGATTTAAAAAGGGCCTATGAATTGATGAATTACGGCTCCAGTGATGATATTGATTTTGTTTATTTGGGTTGCCCTCATTACAACATTGAAGAAGTGAGAAAAGTGGCCGATTTGCTTGAGGGCAAGAAATGCAATACCCGGTTATGGATAATGACAAACCCCGGAACCTATCCCTTAGCCGTCCTGGCAGGCTACAGGAAGAAAATAGAAGATGCCGGGGCCCTGCTCTTATCCGGTTCCTGTCCCGGTCTTTTAAGGGGTATAGTCATGCCTCCGGACGGATACCCCAGGGTTGTAGCTATGGATGCAGCCAAACAGGACTATTACATGACCGGGCATTGCCATCCTAACAAGGTTCAAATCCGCTATGGAACCACGGAAGATTGTATCGATGCCGCCATCACGGGAAAATGGAAAGGGGAATGGAGGTAAATATTGATGAATATGCCAACAAATAAAATTATTCTCAGGGGAAGAAAAGTAATAGGGGGAATTGCCCAGGGTGAAGCGCTGGTATCCAAAATGCCCTTAATGGGTTGGGGTAATGTTGATTCAAGAAATGGCTATACGGTTGAAAGAAACCATCCCCTCTACGAAGTCCGTCCCCTTTAAGGGAAAAGTGCTGGTTTTTACCGAACCCAGAGGTTCGGGAGGTTTTGTGGGCTATGGGACTTCCCGGAATTTTGGCACTAACCCGGTAGCTTTTCTCTATAGAAAGGGGAATAACCTGACAGTATTCGCTGCCATGGTAATGGATGTCCCCACAGTCACAGATTTTGACCAGGACCCTACCGAAGTCATAGAAACCGGCGACTACGTTATTGTGAACGGAGATGAGGGTATCGTTGAAGTGATAAAAAAGACGCATTAGCATAATCACCTGCTTAAGTGTTGACTATTATCGCTCCCGGTATAGCACCAAAGAAATGAATTATTATTCATGAATGAATTACTGATTGACACGCATGCTCATCTGGATGTGAACGACTTTGATGATGGTCGTTCTGAGACAATTGCCCGGGCAATGGATGCCGGGGTGGGCAGCATAATCACCGTTGGCACTGATTTGGAATCAAGCCAAAAAGCCATAGAACTAAGCGAACAATACCCGGGCGTTTATGCGGCCGTAGGAATTCATCCCCACGATGCAGCTGAAATTGACCAGGCTGACATCAGGAAACTGGCTGAAATTGCCCGGAATACCGGAGTTGTGGCCATCGGTGAGACCGGCCTGGACTTCTATAGAGACTACTCTCCGAGAGAAGCCCAGATACAGGCACTGAAATGGCAACTTGCTCTATCAGCAGAAATGGAGCTTCCGGTCATCATTCATTGCCGTCAGGCCGAAGAGGATATGCTGAATCTGCTTCGTTCCTGGATATCAGATTCTGGAGACACAGGCAGGCAAAATCGAGGTGTAATTCACTGTTTCAGCGGTGACAGCAATACCGCAGGAGGGTACCTGAATATGGGTTTTTATCTTTCTCTTGGGGCTTATATCGGGTATCCCGCCTCAGCAGGTATGCACGATGTTATCAGGAGCATTCCCGGGGACAGATTATTAATAGAAACTGATTGTCCGTTCTTGTCGCCACAGAGCTATCGCGGCAAGCGAAACGAACCGGCCTATTTACCCTTGACGGTAAAGGCGCTGGCTGAAATCAGGCAAGAATCGTATGAGGATATTGCCAGAGTCAGTACCCAAAATGCCCAACGACTCTTCCGGTTACCATTGGGTAACAATTGACCAGTCCCTTCACAAAAGTGCCCCGGTACAGGGTTAGTTCATAACGACAAAAAGGAAAAAGAGGTTTGGCTGAATGACAAAATCCAGGGTAGCCCTGATTAGATGCGATACTTACGATGATGAACGGGTAAATGAGGCCGTTCGGGCGGGGATAAGCTTACTGGGTGGGATACACCGGTTCGTTCAGGAAGGAGAAAAAATAGTAATAAAACCCAATGTACTTATTGGGTCGAACCCTGAAAAATGTATCTGTACCCATCCTTCTGTATTCAGAGCTGTCGGGGTTGTTCTTAAAGAAACAAATGCCATATTGTCGTACGGTGATTCTTCCGGTTTTGGGACTTGCCGGATAAATATGAAAAGAGGTGGTTTCAAGCAGGTAGCTGATGAGTTGGGTATTAAAATTGCTGATTTTGATAAAGGAAAACCTGTCACCCATAATTCAGCCCTGTTAAACACCAGTTTTATCATCGCAAATGGTGTCCTGGAATCAGATGGCCTGGTAAGCGTCTCAAAACTGAAAACCCATGGATTGACTAATTTTACAGGTGCGGTAAAAAACCAGTTTGGATGTGTTCCGGGTATCCGTAAAGGGCAATTCCATCTGAATATGGCTGACCCGTATGAATTCGCTACAATGCTGGTTGATTTAAATACATTTATCAGGCCAAGGTTATATATCATGGATGGCATTATGGCAATGGAGGGGAATGGGCCTCGGAACGGCAACCCAAAGAAACTGGGAGTTTTATTGTTCTCCGATGACCCCATTGCCCTGGATGCCGTAGCCTGTAAGATCATTGATTTAGACCCTACCCATGTGCCTACATCCGAACCCGGTGAGAAGGCAGGCCTCGGGACATATCATTACCAGAATATTGAAATGGTCGGCGATGATGTAGAGACCTTTGTTGATAAGAGCTTCGATGTGGTTCGAAAGCCTCCCGTTACCACTCCCAGTGGACGGGTGAGGACATTTCTCAGGAACCAGGTATCCCCGAAGCCGGTTATCGATGAGACGATATGCACCAACTGTGGCATCTGTGTGAAACAATGCCCGGTTGACCCCAAAGCTGTAAACTGGTACAAAGGGAATGAATCCAGACCGCCAACCTACCAATATGACCGCTGTATCAGGTGTTACTGTTGCCAGGAGTTGTGCCCGGAGGGAGCAATTAATATCAAAGAAACCATATTAGGCCGGGTAATATTTCGATGAAATATTTGGGGTAATAACAATGATTAAGGTTTATTTTTTGTCCTTTTGAGATATGCTTGCAGATGATGGAATAGGGAGGGAGCTATGGTTAAAGAGATAAAGCAAGGCGCCAGGACACTTTATGTATGTGATGAGTGCGGATTAGCCTATGAAGAGAAAGAGTGGGCAGAAAAATGTCAGAATTGGTGCGAAACACACGAAGGCAATTGCAATATTGAATACGTCCAGCACTCTGTACCCTTGGAACAAGAGACTTAAAAATAAGATATAGTATTATACTTTATGCCTGAATCTATAACTAAAAAAGTGGTATCATTTTTGGGTGCAGGTCAACAGGATAGGATAGGAAGTTGGAAATGAAGGCACAATTGATAATCACTCATCCGGGTGGGGCACATTTTGATGAAGTGGTGGCTATCAGCCTGATTCTGGCCGTAAATGCCGATATGGAATTCCGTATTGAGCGGCGCGAGCCTGCACCGGCAGAGCTGGATAATCCGGATGTGTGGGTGGTAGATATAGGAAACCGACATGAGCCGGAGAAGCAAAACTTCGATCATCACCAGGACAGGGACTGCCCTGCCTCTTTTGTCCTGTTGGCAGAATACCTGGGGCTCCTGGAAACTATGTCCGTCATGCCCTGGTGGCATTTCAAGGACGAAGTTGACCGTTTCGGGCCGGGTGATAGTTCCCTAAAATATCAAGCTGGTGACATTCTGGTAAACCAGAATCCGGTAGAAACCTGGTTAACGGCTAACTTCGCTTCCGAGACGGAGGCATCCGTGCCTCTGCTTAAGGCGTTTGGTGTTCATCTCATCAAAAGTGCCCGCTTGCTAAAAAGCCAGATTGATTTTTGGAAAACCAGCTCCAGGCTGGTAATCGCGGGGGTGCCTGCCATGCTCGGGGAGACAAGGGAATCTGCCGGGCTGGAGGAATTCCGCCGCCTGGATGAAAACCCGCCCGATATCGTCATCTCCCTGGACCGCCGTGATGATGGCTGGCGTCTTTTCCGCTACGACGGAACTCCGGTAGATTTTTCCCTGATTTCAGGCTGCCCTGAGGTTGCTTTCGCTCACAAAAGCGGATTTATGGCCAAAACCAAAGAGCGTCTGAACATGGATGACCTCATCGCCTTGGTGAGTAAAGCTGTTACCAGTCATTGATGAAGTGGATTGGGATTTAAGTAAAAATGGAACAAAATAAGATTCCTGCACCTGTAGATCCTCAAATGTTGAAAGAAATGGTGCGGATACGGATGCCTTACGGAAAATATAAAAATCGCATCCTCTGTGACCTGCCTGTAGCTTACCTGGAATGGTTTAACCGGAAAGGTTTTCCTCCGGGAGAAATTGGCATGATATTATCTGCTCTTTATGAAATCAAGCTTAACGGATTGGAATAT
>JAZFUA010000206.1:0-7908 GCA_036446975.1 Dehalococcoidales bacterium | reverse complement strand
CCTGTCATTTGTGGTGAGACACAAGCCGGAGCATTACGGCTATCTGCCCGATGGTGAGATGATGGCCAGCCCGGTGGAAGCAGGGGGGATTCAGCCCTTGGCGGCAAGCCCGGAAGTCAGCCTCTCGGCCAGGCAGGCACTGAGCAGCCGGTCTTTCTGGCATATCGCCGTCTCATCGGCCTGCCATTCATTCGTGGTTGGCGCCGTGGTGACGCATATGATGCCTTATCTCAGCAGCCTCAGCATTGCCCGGTCTGTCTCCAGCGTGATAGCCCTTCTTCTTCCGCTTGCGAGTATTCCCGGTCGCCTTGGCAGTGGCTGGCTGGCCGATAAGTTTGGCAGTAAACCGGTGTTTGCTGCCAGTTTTATTTCAATAACCACGGGTCTGCTTATTTTTGCCAATATCAGTGCCGGAAGGTTATGGCTGCTGGTGCCTTTCATAGTCGCTTTTAGCCTCGGCTGGGGGACCAGCGTAACCTCAAGATTGACCTTCCTGAGGGAGTATTATGGCCGGGACAGCTTCGGCACCATTCTTGGCTTTACATCAGGTATAATGATGATGGGCAACATAATCGGCGCTCCGCTGGCAGGGTGGGTATTTGATACCTGGGGTAGTTACCTGGGTGCCTGGTTTGGCTTTGGAGCCCTTACTCTTCTGGGTGCTGTTCTGGTATCTACCATACCTTCTTCCGGCCGCCTGGCACAGCCGGAGTAGTTACCCCGGGCAGCCTTGAGATTCAGGGCTTGTTACTGCCTAAAAGTTTCAAGGCTTCGTCCGTCACATGCCGGGGGGTCAGTCCCAGTTTCTCGTAGATGATGCCTGCCGGCGCCGAGGCGCCAAAGCGGGATATACCTATCGTAATCCCGTCCAGCCCGGTGTATCTCTCCCAGCCCAGAGGAGTCCCCGCCTCAATGGAGATGCGGGCTCTGATTTCCGGGGGTAATACTTTATTGCGGTAATCCAAAGGCTGGGCATCGAACAGCTCCCACGAAGGCATCGAGACAACGCGGGCTTTCAGGCCTCTTTCCTGAAGCATTTTACCGGCTTCCAGGGCAATATGGAGCTCGGAGCCAGTGCCGATGATGATGACATCCGGCGATGCTGCTGCCTCCCAAAGAATATATGCCCCGTGCCTAACTTCACCTGCCGGAGCCAGTTCTGTGCGGTCAAGCACCGGCAGGTTCTGGCGGCAGAGGATCAGGGCGGTTGGTCCGTAGCTGCGCTCCAGGGCTATTTTCCAGGCTTCGGCCGTCTCGGTAGCATCCGCAGGCCGCAGAGTTACCAGGTTAGGTACCAGGCGTAGCCCCATAACCTGCTCGATGGGCTGGTGGGTTGGCCCATCCTCACCTACACCTATAGAATCATGAGTGAAAATATAGATTACCCTGATGCCCATTAATGCTGCCAGCCGCACCGGCGCACGCATATAGTCATAGAAAACGAGAAAAGTTCCGGTATAGGGGATAACGCCGCCGTACAGGGACATTCCATTGGCAATGGCCCCCATAGCGTGCTCACGGATACCAAAATGAAAATTGCGGCCCGAGTAGTCTTCGGAGCTGTAATCGCCACCATCCTTCAGATTAGTCTTGTTGGAAGGAGCCAAGTCTGCCGAACCGCCGATAAGCCCGGATATAGTTGGCGCTATGGCATTCATAACCTGGCCGGAGGCTTCACGGGTAGCGATGGGTTTCTCAGTTGTCTTGAAGAGGTCGGCCAGGTCTTTGTCCCATCCCTGGGGCAGCTTTCCGGAAAGGGCAGCTTCCAGGCGTTGGGCATCTTCCGGGTAATCTTTTCGATAGGCTTCCAGCCTGGATTGCCATTCCTGCTGCCGGCTGATACCGTGCTCCCTGGCTCCGCCAAGATGTGACTTCACTTCCTCGGGTACCGTAAAAGGTTCCTGATAAGGCCAACTCAGACGCTCTTTGGTCAGGCGCACTTCCTCTTCTCCCAGGGGTTCTCCGTGGGCTGAAGCTTTTCCGGCTTTATTCGGACTTCCGTAGCCAATAGTAGTACGGCAGATAATCAGGCTGGGGCGGCTTTTTTCCGTCTGAGCCTGCCTGATAGCTTCGGCAACACTGCTGGTATCCATGCCGTCAATCTGGCCGATAACCTGCCAGCCGTAAGCCTCAAATCTCCGGGCAACATTTTCTGTAAAAGAGATGTCTGTGCTGCCTTCGATAGAAATGCTGTTGTCATCATAAAGATAAATCAGTTTACCCAGGCCGAGCGTTCCCGCCAGCGAAGCCGCTTCCGAAGTAATCCCTTCCTGGAGGTCGCCATCCGAGACGATGGAGTAAGTGTAATGGTCAATTATCTGGTTATCCGGATGGTTATAATGTTCTGCCAGCCATCTCTCTGTAATAGCCATACCTACCCCATTGGCAAATCCCTGTCCCAGTGGGCCGGTGGTTGCCTCTATGCCGGGGGTATCTCCGTATTCCGGGTGTCCCGGTGCCTTGCTGCCCCACTGTCGGAAATTCTTAATCTCATTCAAAGACAAATCATAGCCTGTAAGGTGGAGCAAGGCATACAAAAGGGCCGAAGCGTGCCCCGCAGACAGGACAAACCGGTCCCTGTCGGGCCAGTTGGGGTCGGCGGGGTTGTGCTTGAGAAACCGGTCCCATAAGGTTAACGCCATCGGGGCCATCCCCATTGGCGCCCCTGGGTGTCCCGATTTTGCCTGCTGTACCATATCTATCGCCAGGAAGCGGATGGTATTTATGCACAGTTCCTCGATTTCCGAATTACTCATCTTCGCCTCTTTTCAATATTTAAAACCGTTAATTTTAAGATTTTATCATTACCAGCATCATTTTGAATTGCTTCAGGGCTCGCAGGGCGTGAGGTTTATCGGCCGGCATTATAATCATATCCCCTGCTTTCAGGTTATGGGATTTTCCGGAGATAGTAATCTCGGCCTCTCCGTCAAGAAGATAGACCAGGGCATCAAAGGGGGTGGTATGTTCACTCAAGCCCTCTCCCTCGCCAAATGCAAACAGAGTGCAGGTGCCCGTTTTCTTATCGATTATTGTCCGGCTGACCACGGAACCTTCCTGGTAACTTACCAGTTCGTTTAACTTCAGGGCTTCCCCGACTATTTCACGGTCGTCTTTTGGCTGTTGTGCCATTTCTCACCTCTTTAACCTATTTTTCAATTTTTTAACCGGATACTGATATAATATAACCCATATTTGTGGTTGGCTACAATACCGGTACTACGACTCGCCCGGGTTGTATTTTACAAGAGCAGTTTCGGTGAGCTACACTGGAATTAGCTGCTGGAAAATCGAATGGAGAAAGATTGAATGTTCAAGATAGACCCCGCTGAAATCACTCCTGAGCATCTCTATATTTCCCGCCGGAAATTCCTGGCTGGTATCGGCGCCGTGGCGGCCAGCACACTCATTCTCAACGCATGCCGGGGACTGGACGCTCCCTTGCCCGAAGAGATACCGGAAGATACGCTTACTCCCTTTGACTCAATCGTGAACTACAATAACTTTTATGAGTTCAGTATAGAAAAAGAAGATGTGGCTCATCTGGCGCGTAATTTTGTTTCATCACCCTGGACAATAGAAGTAGGAGGACTGGTCAATAAACCCCAGACCTTTGACATAGAAGACCTGCTGCGGAAGTTTCCACCCGAAGAGCGAATCTACCGTTTGCGTTGCGTGGAAGCCTGGTCAATGGTTATTCCCTGGCTGGGATTTCCCCTGGCTAAACTTCTTAAGGAGGTAGAGCCGACATCAAAAGCTCGGTATGTCCGGTTTGAAACGCTCTATGACCCGGAACAGATGCCCGGCCAGGAGAGCCGGGTCTATGACTGGCCGTACATTGAAGGCCTGCGCCTTGACGAGGCGATGAATGACCTGACGCTGTTATCCAATGGTCTCTACGGCAAGTCCCTGTTGCCCCAGAGCGGCGCCCCGCTCCGGCTGGTTGTGCCCTGGAAATACGGTTTCAAAAGTATCAAGTCCATAGTCAGGATAGACCTGGTGGAGGAAATGCCGGTCTCTCTGTGGATGGCAGTTGCCCCCCGCGAATACGGGTTCTATGCTAATGTCAATCCGGAAAAAAATCACCCCCGCTGGTCACAATCGAGCGAACGCCGGATTGGCGAACTTAGTCGCCGCCGGACTTTACCCTTTAATGGCTATGCCGAGGAAGTTGCTTACCTGTACGAAGGAATGGACCTGCAGAAATTCTACTGATGTACAGACTGAAGAAAGACTGGTTCCGGCTGGCAGCCCATATTGCGGCGCTATTGCCCCTGGCTTTACTTATCTGGGATTTTACTCAAGACCAGTTGACAGTCAATCCGATACAGGCAATCCAGCTACGCACCGGTAGATATGCCCTGGTTCTGCTGGTGATTACCCTGGCCTCTACCCCCATCAGCCGGTTATTCGGGAGCAGGCAGCTTCTGGCACTGCGCCGTCCGTTGGGGCTGTATACTTTTATGTATGCCAGCCTGCATTTCCTGAATTTCCTGGTCATTGATTACCGCTTTGACTTCGATTTGATTCGGGAAGACCTCTTCGAGAAACGCTTTGCCCTGGCTGGCTTCGCCGCTTTTTTATGCCTGCTGCCCCTGGCGATAACCTCTACCCGAGGCTGGATAGTGCGTCTGGGTAAGAGATGGGGAAACCTGCACCGGCTGATCTACCCGGCTGCCGTACTGGCGGTGATCCATTTTGTCTGGCAGGTCAAAGCCGACATCCGCGAACCGCTGGTCTTCGGGGTAATCGTGCTTCTGTTGCTGCTGGTTCGGCTGCCGGTAATTAGAGACCAGTTGGTTAGAATTCGCGACCGGCTAAGGAGTGGCGGGGAAGACGTCCGCTGATAATACTATTGATGCCAAATAATCAGGAGCCCAGTTTTTCTCCGAATACTTTGCCGTAGTCCTGGCTGGCCCGCATACCTTCCGCTTTATTCAGCATATCATCTTTAAGGCGAAATGGTCCCAGCTCAAACGGCTCCATTTTGAAAACGTGCTGCATTGTGTCGAAAATTATTTGCGGGGCATTGCCGTCATGGGTATATGTGCCAAATGAACCGCCCGGTTTTCCTTCCAGATTTCCCTTCTTGGCCAGGAAGAGGAATGTTTTTACCGGCTCGGCGATATCCAGGTAGTAGGTTGGTGAGCCGAATAGGTAACCGTCATATCCAGCCAGGTCTTCGACCTTCTTGATATCGGATATTTTCCTGGTGACTACCTGCTGTCCGCTGAAGCGGACTCCCTCGGCAACGAACTCTGCCATCTTCTCAGTGTTTCCCGACAAGCTGAAATAAGCTATCAGCACTTTCTTCATAACCGGGTCTCCTTATTAAATAGCGGTACGGGGTGGCTATGTCAGGTTTGCGGAAACGAAATCCCAGCTTACCAGATTCCAGAATGACTCTATGTACTTAGCCCGGGCATTCCTGTAATCAATATAGTAAGCATGTTCCCATACATCGCAGGTAAGCAGGGCGGTCTTGCCGTCTTTTAGCGGGGTAGCGGCATTGCTGGTGGTTTCTATGGACAGGCTGCCATCGGCATTCTTTACCAGCCAGGCCCACCCGGAACCGAACAGGGTGGCGGCGGCGTTGGTGAACTTATCCTTAAACTCCTGGAAAGAGCCGAAATTTTTAACGATGGCACCGGCAACCTCTCCGCCGGGTTCGCCGCCCCCTTTTGGCGACAGGCAATTCCAGTAGAAGGTATGGTTCCATATCTGGGCGGCATTGTTGAAGATTCCTCCGGAGGCTTTCCGGATAATGTCTTCCAGCGAAAGGTTCTCGAATTCCGTGCCCGGAATCAGCCTGTTTATATTGGCTACATAGGCAGCGTGATGTTTTCCATAATGGTACTCAATTGTTTCCGCAGAAATATTTGGAGCCAGCCCATCATTGGCATATGGCAATTCAGGTAACTTGTGTTCCATTTGTTTCTCCTTTAAAATTAAGTAAGACTCTTGTAATTAATTATCATCCAATAAGTTATGAAATGCAAACTGTGAAAAGGGTTACGGGTTAAAGATATTGACAAACCTTTGCAGGGAGATTAAACTCAAGCCTAATAAATAAGGTTTCGGTGATGAGTTCGGATGCGAGTTCGTGAAGGTTATACCCTGATCAAGTGCCCGAATTGCCAGCAGGAGAACCTGCCTGGACGGAAGTTCTGTATCCTGTGCGAGCAGACTTTGTCAATCAACAGGGGTATGGGATACTTCTGGAAATCAGGGAAAGCCCGGCTGGCTTTCTTGATTACAGCGATTCCTATTATCTTTCTGAGCCTGGATGCCAGCACCGCTTTTAAAGCTCCCGATGGCGGAATTGAATTCATATATGGGTCTTTGTTGTGGATCGGCACAGTTCTCTTTTGGCAAATAGCCTTCGAGGCGGCCATTGTTATTGGTCTCAGAGGCGGAAAAGAAATAGCGGCGGGGATATGGGCCGGGGTTGTTATTGGAATTGTCCCTCTGGGATTGAGCAGTTTGGCGTTGCTGCAGACCTGGCAATAAGATCATCAGGCGATTTCTGGCTTAAAAAGTGTTATTCCGAATCAAGCAGTCCGAGCATGGTGCTTATCTCTGTTGTCGGTAGTTCGCATTTATAATTAAGGCAGACATAGGCGGTTGCTTTACCCTTGCTGACTGTATGGTAACTGGTAAATGGGGCAATATCATCAATCCGGGGAGATTCCTCCTCAGTCGGCCTCAGAATAACTATCTTGTTGGGTATGAAGTGTCGGCGAACGGCTGACACCATTTCTTTTGTGTCATTTGAATTTGAGTCACCGGCAATCACTATCTCGTAAGATGGGCCGATTGCGAAGTCCAGGGCGACCAGGAGTTGGGTATGGGCTACCGGCAGTTCCCGGACGGTTTCAGAAAAAGCGGTTCCTATCCCGGCTGCTCTTTGCTCAAGTTCAGCATCGGCGGTTATCCTTCCCAGTCGGAGCAGGTTCAACATAACCAGGGAGTTTCCGGAGGGAATAGCCCCATCGTAAATCTCCTTCCGGCGGACCAGCAGGTTCTCGGCATCGTCTGCGGTGAAGTAAAAACCACCGTTCTCCTCATCCGGGAAGTGCTTTGTTAAGTCCCGGTTAAAATCGAGTGCCAGTTTGAGATAGTCCAACTCGAAAGTGGTTTCGTACAACTCCAGCAGGCCAAATACCATAAAAGCATAATCATCCAGGTTAGCCGGCACTGCTGCCTGACCGTTGCGATAGCGATGGAGAAGCCGTCCTTCAGGAGTGCGCAGTTTTGTCACGATGAAGTCAGCGGCCCGCCTGGCGGCATCCGTATACCCGGGCTCATCCAGGACCCGCCCTCCCTTCGCCAGGGCGGCAATCATCAGACCGTTCCAGTCCGTCAATATCTTATCGTCTTTTTGGGGGTGGACTCTTTTCTTGCGGTGGGTAAACAGCTTCTCCCGTATGGCTTCGGTGCGTTTCAATAAATCCGCCTCCGGCATATTCAGGTCAGCAGCCAGTTCAGTGACCGACCCGGTGAGATGCAAAATGTTGGCCCCGTTTTCTCTCCCGCTAACCTCGCCGGTGAAATTGCCCTTCTCAAGGATGTTGAAAACCCTGGCAGCCAGGTCTACATCGGTGTCTGAAAGGACCTCCCTTATTTCACTCAGCGTCCAGAGATAGAACTTGCCTTCTTCCCCCTGGCTATCGGCATCCTCTGCCGAGTAAAAACCACCTTCCGGGGACTGCATATCACGCAGAACATATTTAAAAATCTCGCCGGCAGTCCGGGCGTATTCCTCTTTACCGGTTGCCTGGTAGGCTTCCGTATAGGCTGTTGCCAGCAGCGCCTGGTCGTAGAGCATTTTCTCAAAGTGGGGCACCAGCCAGTGAGAATCGGTTGAGTAGCGATGAAAACCGAAACCCAAGTGGTCATAGATACCGC
>JAZFUA010000205.1:0-10497 GCA_036446975.1 Dehalococcoidales bacterium | reverse complement strand
ATCTCCCCAGTATGAAGGAGGTTAAGTAATGTTTGGTAAGTGGTGGACAGGATACGCGATAGCTGGCATCATAGTAGTTGGGTTAATTATTATCGCCTTAATTTCTTGTTAAGTCTATTTTATGTGGAGTCAGATAGGGTGGTTTGGGGCTAAGAAACCACCGTCAGGCTTGAAATCTCGCGTTAGCAAACGGTCAACAAGACTGAAAAAAGAAGCCGCCTGCTTCGGCAATTCAGCTTCAAAACAGGCGGTTAAATTATCTTTGGTAGCGCATACCGGATTCGAACCGGTGATCTCCTCCTTGAGAGGGAGGTGTCCTAAACCCCTAGACGAATGCGCCACTCGGACACCCAACATCCGGCGGGGAGAATTATTGTCCACCCGGCCACAGGCATTATAGCAGCTAGATTACGGAACGGGCAAGTCAGGGTTAGCCTTTCTTAATCAGGTTTTTGATAACCAAATGCATTGATGATAAGATGAGAATGTGGATACTCAGGCGGCAACCAGATTTAGATTGAGCCTCAGAATATTTATTGTCTCTGTCCTCCTTGCCCTGATCAGTCTGGCTGCCTGCGGGCCAACTCCACCCCCCAATCTGCCCACCAGCCCCGATGAAGTACCCCGCATATCTATAGAAGAGCTGCTTAAAAAAATGGATAACGGGACAAACATTCTCATTGTGGATACCCGGAGTGAATCCGAGTACCTCGCAGGTCATATTAAAGGAGCGGTATCGGTTACTTATACCACCATAGCCCAGGAGGAGTGGCAACCACCCGGCGACAGGGAAATCGTTCTTTATTGCGCCTGACCAAGGGAGGGAACCAGCGCCGGTGCGGCGCTTAAACTGATAGAGCAGGGGTTCTGGGAAATGGAAGTTCTGGCTGGCGGCTACACGGCCTGGCAAAACGCCAGCTATCCGGTGGAGACGGGAGCTCCGTAAGCTTTTTCCTGCCTCATGCAAGCCTGACGCTAAATCCGTTTTCCGTCTGTCCCGTCAGACATTTTATAACTGTCCCCGGCACGAACCTCTTTACCGCTAGCTTAAAGCGGGTTATAATAGCCTAAGTGTTTAATACTTCTTTGATGGAGGTGAGGCTTGGTCTCTTTATACATAACATCCCCGGAAAAGGGCAGCGGCAAGACTGCGGTCTGTGCCGGACTGGGTAAGCAATTACTGGCCGGGGGGAAGAAAACAGGTTTCTTTAAACCGATTATCTCTGGTGCCCAAAGTGAGGATGGCGATTCCGAATTTATCAAGCACCTCTTTTCACTGAGTGAGTCGGTTGACCTCCTTAGCCCGCTTGTCAGCAGTGGGAACAGCCTGGCTGACAGCATAAAACAAGCCTGCGCCAAGGTTTCCCAGGGTAAAGACGTGCTTATCATAGAAGGCACCGCCGACCAGTACCAGTTTTCCCGAGAAATAGTAAAGGCACTGGATGCTAAAGTGCTTATCGTAGAGGCCTATTCCAAAGAGTTACTGGCAGCCATCGATAGCTACCGGGATTTCGGAAAATCTCTACTGGGAGTAGTATTAAACAAGGTACCGAAAACAAGGCTGGAACAGACACGGGCTGATGCTGCCACACAGCTTGAGCAAGCCGGGATAAAACTGCTGGGGGTTCTGCCTGAAGACAGGTCACTCCTTGTCCTGACTATCGGTGAGCTGGCCGAACATGTTCAGGGAGAGATATTATACGGGGCCGGTAAATCGGCAGAGTTGGTGGAAAACCTTATGCTGGGAGCGCTGACTCTTGACCCCGGGCCGGACTATTTCGGACGCAAAACCAATAAGGCGGTAGTGCTCAAGAGCGAACGGGCGGATATGCAACTGGCCGCGATGGAAACTTCATCCCGGTGCCTGGTCCTCTCCGGTGACAGTCCCCCGGAGCAGATAGTCCTTGACAGGGCTAAAAAGAAAAATATCCCGGTTATTCTGGCCAGAGATGATGTCACCTCTCTAACAGCCAGTATTGAGAACGCCATGGTCAATAACCGGTTCAACCAGCAGAACAAGATGCCCAAACTAACTGAAATCATAGAGCAGCACCTCGATTTTCAACTGGTTAATCAGGGACTCGGTTTAGGCGAGTAGCCGAGTAAAGTTACTTTAGCCAGGCGTATGAATTTTCTAGCTTCCGATGACTGCAATCAAGGCCCTAGCCCCAGCCGGAGGATGTTTTTGTTGCAGGCACGGCTGCAATAGCCGTGGCAGCTTTCATAGAAGCAGACAACCATATATACGGATAGAGCAGCCTATAAAAGACTGCTCTAATAACTGCTTAAATAATATGCCCACCGATAATGTTCTTTAATCGGACTAACCGACTCTTGGCAACTCCCCTAATTTTTTACTATATCTTCAGAGCTGCTTGCAGGCTAATCAACTGTTTCTTCAATCTTTGACACGTGGCGTCTCTTGATAACAGAAGGCAGAACAACCCAGGCCGTGAATAATACGATAAAAGCTACACCAGCGAAAACAATCTCCATTTATCTTTCTCCTTCTTACGCCATCAAGCTATACGTTCATGATAGATTGCGATTGTTACGTTTTTATTACGCTGATGTTACAATCATGTGGCATTTTCGTATGGTGGTGATATGCTGCCCGGAGATTTGCACCCGGATAAGCTTAAAATGAACCCCGCCTGTATTATCGGATTCCTTGAGTTTGACCCTACCTGGATTCAGGAAACCAGTGACGGGTTTTATTGGCAATGGCCACCAGTGTAAGCATCACCGGAACCTCGACAAGCACGCCTACAATGGTCGTCAGAGCTGCTGGAGATTTGAGCCCGAAAAGGGATATGGCAACCGCCACTGCAAGCTCGAAGAAGTTACTGGCACTTATCATGGCCGCAGGAGCGGCGATATCGTGAGGCAGTTTCCATCCCTTGGCCCACCCGTAGGCAATGAAGAAAATAAGGAAGGTCTGCAGGCTGAGGGGGATGGCAATCAGAAGTATGTGAAGCGGGTTTTCAATAATCGTCTTCCCCTGGAACGAGAAGATGATAACGAGGGTAAGAAGCAGTCCTATAATAGTTACATTCCCAAACTTCGGAATAAAGGTATTCTCAAAATAGTCCTTACCTCTCTTCCTGGTGACATATATCCGGGTAAACCACCCACCTGATAAGGGGATTACCACAAAAAGCACGACAGATAAAAACAGGGTTAGCCAGGGCACGGAGATATTACTGAGCCCCAGCAGCAGGGCCACTATCGGTGTAAATGCCACCAGTATAATAAGGTCGTTTGTAGCCACCTGAACCAGGGTGTAGCTTACATCACCTTTAGTGAGTCGGCCCCAAACAAATACCATGGCCGTACATGGGGCGGCGCCAAGCAACACGGCCCCGGCCAGATAACCAAGGGCCAGTTCCGGGGGGATTAAAGGTTTGAATATTATATAGAAGAAGAGTGAAGCAATTGCGTACATGGAAAAAGGTTTAATCAGCCAGTTAGTCACCCAGGTTACCACCAGGCCTTTAGGGCTCTTACCGACATTTACAATACTGGCAAAGTCAACCTTGAGCATCATCGGGTAAATCATAAGCCAGATTAATACAGCCACGGGTATCGATACTGAAGCGTACTCAAACTTGCTCAGGAAGACCGGAACAGCGGGCAAGAATAGCCCTATTAATACTCCTGCTCCCATACAAAGTACCACCCATAAACTCAGGTACTTCTCCCAGACGCCAAGCTTACCTTCTGTCAGGTCACTCATTTTCCCGGTTCCATCTCTGCCAGCAGTCCCAGCACTTTAGCCCGAATCCGGTCTCTTATCTCTCTGACCTTCTCCAGCGGCTGCCCTTTGGGGTCGTCCAGTCCCCAGTCCTCGGTCTCGACGAATGACGCCGGGCAAACTTCTGCTACACTGCAGCCCATAGTAATCACCCTGTCTGTCTGCTCAATCATTTCAAAAGTAAGCTTTTTCGGCTTAAGCCGACTGATATCTATGCCAAGCTGGCCCATTACCCCGACCACTGTCGGGTCAATGGATTCGGCCGGTTCGGTGCCGGCGGAGACCGCCTCAGCCTTACCTTCAGCCAGTTGATTAAAGAAGGCTTCAGCCATTTGACTCCTGCCCGAGTTGTGGACGCAAACAAAGAGAACTGTCATCACTTACCTCCCGGCATATATCATACGATTAACTTTTTCCGTTTGTCGATAAAATTTGTCTTTTTATTTACAAAGTAGTGTCCGGCTTTAGCTGGGGGTGTTCCCGATGTAGAAGCAATCCATACAGCCAATTTTACATGTTATTCTCAACTTGATTGGGAATGACAGACGTGGCGACACAGCCTGCATTCATATATTAAAAATCAAGTGCCAGCAAAACTCTCTAACCCCGGCTTTAAAGCAGGGGGCAACGGTGATATAATAGTGTTGATGGATATCCTATCCGGGCTTAACCCAGCACAAAGAGAAGCAGAAGAGGCTATCATCGGGCCGGTACTGATACTGGCCGGGCCGGGCAGCGGCAAGACCCGGGTTATTACTCACCGCATTGCCTACCTTATCAAGGTCTGCGGAGTCAGTCCCCGCCATATCATGGCGGTTACCTTCACCAACAAAGCAGCCAAGGAACTGGAGGAGAGACTTCGCCAGCTGGTCAGCGGTTCAATACCGGATTTAACCATGGGGACATTCCACGCCATCTGTGCCCGTATCCTGCGTAATGACGGCAAGGCGATAGAAGTCGACCCCAGTTTTGTCATCTACGACAGGGACGACCAGCTCAGCCTGGTAAAGCGGACTATGCAGGAAAAGGACCTCGACCCCAAACAGTACGCTCCGGCGGCAATACTCTCAGCCATTTCGGCAGCCAAGAGCCGCCTCTTCACTCCGGGAGACTGTATCCAGCGCGGCCGCAGCTATTTCGATGAGGTGGTCGGGCGAGTCTATGAACGCTATCAGCAAATGCTTGAGGAAAGCAAGGCCCTTGACTTTGACGACCTGCTGATGAAGACAGTGATACTTTTCCAGAAGAACCCGGAGGTTTTATCCGGCTACCAGTCAAGGTATCAACACCTCTTGGTGGATGAATTTCAGGACACCAACCTGGTGCAGTACGAACTAATCAAGCAACTGGGGGGTAAATATCGCAACATCTGTGTCGTCGGCGACCCCGACCAGTCAATCTATTCGTGGCGATTCGCCGACCTGCGTAACATTCTCAGCTTTGAGAAGGATTTTCCCGAAGCCAAGCTGATAGTGCTGGAGGAGAATTACCGCTCAACAAAAAAGATTCTTGAGACAGCCTCCAGTATTATCTCGGTCAACCAGCAACGCAAAGCCAGGAACCTGTGGACCCAAAATGAGGAGGGAGAACCGGCCACGGTGGTCGAAACCTATACCGAGCAGGAAGAAGCCCGTTTTGTGGTCAATGAGGTGGAACGCCTAGTGGAGCAGGGTGAATTCAGCCTGGGCGACTGCGCCGTGATGTACCGCACCAATGCCCAGTCGAGAGCCCTGGAGGAAGCCTTCATCCGCTACGGGACAGCCTACAAACTGGTTGCCGGCACCCGCTTCTATGAGAGAAGGGAAGTCAAGGACATTGTCGCCTACCTCAGGCTTATCCAGAACCCGAACGACAGCGTCAGCCTGATGAGAGTAATCAATGTTCCCCAGCGGGGTATCGGTCAGCAGACTCAGGCCAGGCTTTCCGCCTGGGCCAAGTCTATGGAAGTTTCCCAGTACCAGGCGTTGCGACTCATTGCGGAATCAGCCACCAAAGAAGATGAATCCCGGCCCCCCTTCAGTGCTCATATCCTCCGGCTGCTAGTTGTTTTCTCAGACCTGATGGAGGAATTAATCACCCGCAGCCGGGAGTTAAAGCTGATTGATTTATTCGACCTGGTTGTGGAGCGTTCCGGTTACCGGAAGTATATTTTGAACGAAGTAGACGGCGAGGAACGCTGGGAAAATATCCTGGAGTTACGCACCGTAGCCCAGGATTATGCCAACTTAAACCCATCGGAAGAACTGGCTGCTTTTCTGGAAGGTGTAACCCTGGTATCGGATGCCGACGGAATTGATGCAGACGTCTCAGCGGTGACGCTGATTACCCTGCACCAGGCCAAGGGGCTGGAGTTTCCGGTGGTCTTCATCGTGGGAATGGAGGATGGCATCCTGCCCCATATCAGGTCGTTTGACGACCCCACCCAGATGGAGGAGGAGAGGCGACTCTGCTACGTCGGAATAACCCGAGCCAAGCAGAAGATATACCTGATCCACGCCTTTCGCCGCAGTCTGATGGGACGGAGCATGGTGGGGCAACCATCGCGTTTCTTGAATGATATACCCAAACACCTGAGATCAAGTGGTGACGGCTGGGAAGATACCGAGAGCAAAATAACACCATCTATATATTCCTGGAATAAGCCCCCCACTCCCGGTCTGCCCGTCACCGACCTAAAAGCCGGCGACCATGTGCAACACGACCAGTTTGGCAAGGGAGTGGTGGTAAGCTGCCAGCCGGTAAAGGACGATGCCGAGGTGGTTATCGCTTTCAACGGTGGGGTAAAAAAACTCCTCCTCAGCTTCGCCAACCTGGAGAAGGTGAACTGAACACCGGGAAAATGGAATAGTTTGAGTACAATGAAATCGCGTGTAGAATAATTATTAATTCAAATTTCCAGGTGCCACTGCCAAAAAGGAGTTGAATTATGATTGTGGAAAGACTGGTGTTCCAGGCAAAGTACGGCCAGGCTGACGACCTGGTAACTGTCATCAAGAAGGGGCGTGACCTGCTGAAAAGATATGGCTATCCCGACGGCAGGATTCTCACCGACCTTTCCGGGAGGATGTTCACCATCGTGTGGGAGAGCGAATTCACCAGCATGGCCAGTTATGAAGAGATAAGGAATAAAATCTTCAATGTACCGGAATTTGGCCCCTGGTTTCAGGAGATGCAGCCCCTGATAGAGTCCGGCTTAACGGAATTCTACAACATAGAATAAAGCCTGCTCCCGATATCAGATTACCCAATCAATCTTTACCCGGCAAGTCGGAAACATTTTACCAACTCCTTGACAGTTTACACGGAAGCGTGTAAGATATTTTCGAAGGCGGATTTACTATGCCAATCAGACTTTTAGACCAGAAAGTAGTCGCCAGGATTGCCGCCGGCGAGGTGGTAGAGAGGCCGGCCTCGGTGGTCAAGGAACTGGTGGAGAACTCGCTGGATGCCGCCTCCAGCCAGATCAGCGTCGAGGCGAGGGGTGGCGGGGTAAGCTTGATACGGGTGACTGACAACGGGACAGGCATTCCCGGGGCAGAGCTGGAGCTTGCCTTTCAGAGATACGCCACCAGCAAGGTAGCCAATCTCGACGACCTTGAATCCATTTCCAGCCTGGGTTTTCGAGGCGAGGCGCTGCCCAGCATAGCCGCCGTGGCCCAGGTGGAGGTGGTTACCTGCACTGCTGACGACCCGACGGGCAATTATCTCAGCCTGAAAGAGGGCGTCAGTATCGAGCAGAGGAGCCAGGGACGGGCCGGAGGTACCACGATAACGGTGAGGAACCTGCTCCGAAATGTGCCGGCCAGGCTGAAATTCCTCAAATCGACAGCTACGGAAAACAGCCACATCGCCAATATCGTCAGCCAGTATGCTCTGGCCTTCCCCGAGGTTAAATTTACCTATTCTGCCGACGGCCGGACGACCCTGCGGACTCCCGGCAACGGCCGACTGATAGACAGCATCTCCGAGATATACGGTCTGGAGATAGCCCGGGAGATGCTGGAACTGGGCGGTGGCGACAGCGATTGGGAAGGTAGCCCGGCCACTCCGTCCATCAGGGTAAGCGGGATGGTCGGTTCGCCAACGGTAAATCGTTCAAATCGCAATTATCTCAGCTTCTTTGTCAACCGGCGCTGGATAAACAGCCGTTTGCTTTCCTGGGCAGTAGAGGAGGCTTACCACGGACTGCTGATGCAGGGCAGGCATCCGGTGGCCATTATAAATATCCGGCTGCCCGCCGAAGAGGTGGACGTCAACATACACCCTACCAAGACCGAGGTAAAATTCCGCAACGAGCGCCTAGTCTTCAGCGCCGTTCAGAAATCGGTGCGCCGCGCCCTGCTGGAACAGGCCCCGGTACCCGGGATTGAGGAAGTGGCCACTGCCTACGGAGCACCGGCAGGACAGCCCCAGTCCCTTTGGACAGTGCCCGAAACCGGCCATCAGCCTGCCAGTCAACAGTCCGATGGTCAAGCAACAGCGACCCGGCTAACCCCGGTTATGTCTCTGCCGGCGCTGCGACTGCTGGGGCAGCTATCCTCCAGCTACATCGTCACCGAAGGTCCTGAAGGACTCTATTTAATCGACCAGCATGCCGCCCACGAGCGTATCCTGTTCGAGCAGATTCAGCTGCAGAGTTCGCAACGGGAGGTGGAGGTCCAGGGGCTGCTCGAACCGGCTACCCTTGAGGTTACTCCAAGTCAGGACCAGATTCTCAAAACTCATTACCAGGACCTGGCCGAGTTCGGTTTCTCCATCGAGCCCTTTGGTAACAGGACCTACCTGGTCAGAGCCGTACCCCTTTTACTCCACGGAAAAGACTGGGCCGGAACCCTGAGAGAACTGCTCGAATCTCTCTCGGTTGAGGACGGGGGAGACTGGCGGGAAAAACTGGTAATATCCTTTGCCTGCCACGGCGCCATCAGGGCCGGACAGACTTTAAGCGATGATGAAATGAGGGAGCTTTTACGTCAACTGGAAGCGACCTCTACCCCCAACACCTGCCCTCACGGTCGGCCAACCATGATTCGCCTCAGTTCAGGGCAACTGGAAAAGGAATTCCGCCGGGTCTGATAGGTTTGCTCTAATCCTTCTTCCTCAGGAAGAGCTTGAGGTTACTCACCTTGCCCACCCCCCTGAGAGAAGCCGCCATACCCATAAGGATATTGATAAAGATTGCCACCGGAAAGTCTTTCAGGGAAACGGATTTATTATTTATGTAAAGTGAAAGACGGTCCTCCCCGGGCCTGATAAAACCTTCCTCAATAAAATCGGCCAAACCCCGGATATCCTCCAGGGAGATTTGCCTGATTTCGGTCTCCAGGGGCTCATCGGTAACTATGGCAACCAGCTTTTCTATATCCTTTAGAGGCGGGCCGGACTCCCTGCGATGGACTTCAATCTTGGCCGCCGTATCCAGCTTAAAACCCTCGGCCAGGATAATATCGCTGTCCTCACCGAAGAGCTGGCTTATTTCGTCTAGGGTAATATCCGGGGTAACCGGTTTGATAAGCATCAGCCTGTCCTGGGAGATGAGGGCAGTAGCTTCACTACCGGCCTGAATATGACGCCAGCTATCTTTTCCCGGTTCATCCAGGATTACCCCGTGGTGAGCGTGCTTGACTGTTGCCACCCTGTAACCCCGGGATTTCAACTCCGGAATCAGTTTTTCGATCAGGGTTGTCTTTCCCGAATTTGAACTGCCAATAATTGCTACTATGGAAGCCATTTTTCTTTTCTCCTTTTGATTTTATTGGTTTTCCAGGCGGACGGGGCCGGTGGCCCCTTCTTCCCTATCACCAAATATTTTAGTGCCGATTCTCACCAGATTAGCCCCTTCGTCGATGGCAACCGGGTAAGAGTCTGACATCCCCATTGAGAGATATTTCATCTCGACACCGGGCGAGTCAAGTCGCTTAATCTTTTCGAATATCTTTTTCGTTTCGACAAAACAAGGCCGGGAGTCTTCGGGATTACCCGAACGGGGGCCCATTGTCATCATTCCCATCAGTTTCAGGTTTTTAAAAGTCGAAATCTCTCCGGCCAGGCGAACCACATCTTCCGGAAAAACGCCGGTTTTTTGCTTCTCCCGACCGCTGTTGACTTCAATCAGTACCGGCATAATTCTGCCAAGCCGGGCGCACCTGGTATCAATCTCCCCGGCTATTGCCGGAGAATCTACCGTTTCTATCAGATCAAAGAGCTTCACCGCTTTAGTCACCTTGTTTTTCTGGAGGTGCCCGATAAGGTGCCAGCGGGCTCTGTCGCCTACCACCTGGTAAGCTTTTTCGGCCTCCCTGACATAGTTTTCCCCGATAATTTTTACCCCGGCCTCGACTGCCTCAAGGATTTCCTCCGGCTGAGCCGATTTGGCGGCGCCCACCAGTTGCACTCCCCCGGGCAGTTCTTTTAATATCCGCTGAACATTTTGCCCAATCTCTTTCATTGACGAATTAATCCATCCTTTGCTAACAAGCAGGGTGAGCTTTTCCGGAAAGAGCCAAGCCTGCTGATATAAAAATTATATCAGTAAGTATCAAGGTTTACTATTATTCAGTTGGCAACCTCACTCCCTTTAATCCCCCTCTCCTTGTTTGAAGGGCCTTGTATCAAATGTCATTCTGGAGGGAGTTCCGATGGAATCGGGACGACTGAAGAATCTCAGGGCGGGGTGGGTAACGACCTGTAACCCCCTCCCAACCCTGAGACCCTTCGCTTCGCTCCAGGGTGACACAGACGAACTC
>JAZFUA010000204.1:0-4141 GCA_036446975.1 Dehalococcoidales bacterium | reverse complement strand
GACACTTCCCAGCGTTAAGGTAATCCAGATAGCCTTGCGTATTACTGAAAATCTGCGCTCAGTGCGCTCCTGACTATGGAATTATGTTAAATATTGACAACTATATGGGGGGGGGATACACTAAACATAATATATGAATATGAAATGACTTTGGTATAGTAACCTTCTGAAGATCAATTTAGGAGGTATGTAAATGAACAAAAGAAAACAAAACCACACAAATATAGGGTTTGGATGCAAGGACTAAAAGCGGTTTACCTGTTTTTTAGGCTTATGACTATTACCCCGGAATAATTTCATATTTGCCTTTGGGGATTAAAGTCACTTCAAGGAAGAACACCGGTTTAGTGACTCTGTGAAATGTAAGTGGACCGTGAACAAGACCCGGCGGTAAAGAAAAAACTGAAGGCGAGGTTATTACATGCGATTCTCCCTCCTCACCCAGCAAGAGTTCGATTTCTGCGTCGAATTCATTAATGTTTTCCGGATTACCGCCGATAAAACACAGGATTTCATGGCCTTCATGAGTGTGAGGATAAACTTCCGTATAAGGTTCAGTTATATAGTGAAATCCCAGTGTGTGATCTGAATCAAGTTCACCATTATGAGCATATACGGAGGAAAAATTATAACCCGTTGCATTCTTACCTTCGTGTTGGACTCTCATTATGGGAGCGGGTAGCACGTATTGCGAGTATTTTTTATCGGTCATTTTCACACCTCCTTTTTCTTACCTGGTATTACGGTTTCCAAGTCTACTTATGTTGCGATGGTTTGTCAATGTGAAAAAGGAAGGATTAAGATAGCCCTGCACGGAGGGCATTAACTTCGACAATTCCGACTCGACCAAACCACCTAATCTTGGCTTCCTTAAAATTGACTGTTTAATGAGTATGAATTGTTGGTTCTGCCCTGGAGGTCAACATACTGATATCCAGGGCAAGATACAAGCCTGGCACGGTCTTTCGCTTATCATACTTGGATATCAGTCATTCCAGTCGGGTGGACCGGGAGTCGTCTGTTTTTCATAGATAGGATTATAGAGGAGTGTGCCGAACGCTTTCAGCACTTCATGGCGCTTCTGATTCGGAGGCTCATCAGGGACTGCCCGGAGCAACGCCTCGTTGCGAGCGACGATGCCGTCTCTGAATTCCGGATGAGTAATGATGAAAAGGTCGTTACGCTTAACGGCACGCAAAACACGCTCTCCAATCTCTACCGGGTCCATATACACGCTGGTATCGACCGGTGTCCGCCGTGGCCTGTCTCTCGGTGGGGGTTCACTCTCGTTCCTGAGACGCTCCGGCCGGTTCGCCCGGGAGGATACTCCGAGATTGGTCGTCGTCGGGCCTGGATACAGCGCCGAGGCTCCGACTCCGGTCCCCTGAAGATCAGTCGCCAGGGTTTCCATCATCGCTGACACGGCGAATTTGGAGGTGTTATATATGCCATTCGAGCCTACCACGAAAATACCCGCGGTCGAAGAGGTGGCGATGACATGGCCACCCTCACCGTGTTTCAGGATTCGGGGCAGTATAATGACGATACCGTTAATCACGCCCCCCACATTGACACCCATGCCGTAGTCCCAGTCCTTGAAAGTAGCGGTCTGTAAAGGTCCGCCGGAACCCACACCGGCATTGTTAACCAGAACATGTATTTTCCCGAAGACGGCTTCAGCTTCGTCCGCTGCCAGACGGTAAGCCTCGCGGTCGGTAACATCGAGTTTTATCGGATGGACTGACTCGCCGTTATCCCTGAACAGAGCCATAGCCTCATCAAGGGCTTCCTGGCGAGAATCCGCGATAACGGCCTTCATTCCGTTCTTGACAAATACTCTGGCGATGCCGAGCCCGATACCGCTGGCGCCACCGGTAATGAAAGCTACTTTCCCTTCAATATTTTCCATGATATGCACTCCTTTCCAGGTAGGTTAATTAATACCACAGGAGCCGCCGGCGCAGGTTACGCCCGCAGGCATCCGAAGCGGTTGTTCGTCAAACCGGATACCGCCCTTGGGAATCCATTTATCAACAGATACCGTCTTGTAATAGACATAATCGGTGGTTTGCCATATCGGGTTTGTCTCTCCCCCAACAACCACAAAGTTGATGTTTTCCGGTCTGAGACGCGGCGAATCCATCTCCTTGGCAAGCCACTCGCTCAGCTGTCTCGGGTCGTCATACCCTTCTTCTTTCAGGCCTTTGGCTACCAGCGGATCGAGCACAAAAGTGAAAGCCCCCATGTTTAGTTGCTTCATCCGATTGAGTAAGTTGTTGGCACCGCCGACTCCCAGAGTCAGTACATTCCAGCCGCGGAACAGGCTCACGGTGCTCTCCCCGGGCTTGAATCCGTTACGAACATGGAAGGGTTCCCAGGCGCTCCTCTCCTGGTTCTCGCCGCAGCACTGGTTGGTATAGCTCAGGCCATTACCGATAGTGGCCATAAAGGTGTCGCCCAGACGGGCATCGCCAAAGTTGATGCTCATCAGTGTCCAGGCCCTGCCGATGACCGAGTTGGCATAATTAAAAGGCCCCATGGCACCTCCGCCTGAGTTCATGCCGATTTGATTTCGGACAGGACCGTTCACCACTACCATACTCCCGTAAGAACCGGTTGAGCTGGGAAGCGAAGGATGCCGACTGGATGCGATAGCCAGGATTACCGGCAAGTGCTCCGGTCGGGCACCCGCCATGACTGCGTTTACCGCAACCCTCTCCACGGTGTATTCATTCATTTCCTCGTGAGTTGTGACCGACATCATTCCAACCACTTCCTGCGGGTCGTGGTCGGTGCCGTCAAGCATCTCAATGACCCTTTCCTCTGACGGCAGGACTATCGGCAGGCCGTCGGTCCAGGCGCTTTCCAGAAAGAGCCGGTGAAGTTTTGACTCGGTGTCCTCCTTGAGCAGGCGCGGCCTTTGAGGCCCCTTAATGACTTCGGGATTTTTCTCCGCATCTGTCAGAGGCTGCGTCAGAGCGCTGACAATCTCCTGCATAAGCGGGACACCAGAGACAGGGTCGTTACCTTTGACATAGTCGTGGAGTGTCTGCCGGGATACCCACCCTACCGGGTAAGGTGGAAAACTCCAGCGCAGATTCATCCCGTGAGAACGCCCGTCCCGCATCACATATTCCGCAAAACGGGCCGTAACTACGGGAGCCGCCGGCACCCCATACTCACCTTCCATTGTCCGGGCAAATTCGGCGAGACTCGCCGAACAGCCATCTCAGCCGCCGACGCCGAAGATAACGGCGTCCCCGTTTTTCTTAATCTCCACCCAGAGGTCGGGCGAATCAGAGAACATGTTATCCGGCTTGCGGCGCAATACCGTTTTTACGGAAGGTATGTTCCTGGAAAACCAGCCCTGGACCTCCTCCAGAAAATCGTGGCTCCCGGCGAAACCCGTATCCACCAGATACACCGTCTTATCATCCAGGCTATCCAGGCGGGGCGCCATCCGAAGCAGTTCTAATGAATCCCTTTTGATAGTGGGCTGAATATCCGGATCAAAAATGGCCATCATGTGCGAGCCAGGCTCACCGCGCCGCCCGAACACGCCGGCGGGCTGCCCTCTGGGATCAAGTATCGTAAGCTTTAAATCTTTCATGTTCATTCCTCCTCATTAGTAAATACTAGCCGGCTTTAAACGAGCATCGGGATATGTATTTATTTTACTTATGTCCGATTGTAACACTGAGATATAACTTTATCAATGAAATACCGGTTTTTAATCATCAATCTGGAAATTAGATAAAGATATATCCATAAACCATATGCATATGACAATATTCACGCCTGCTTGACATGTCCAAAGGGGAAATATAGACTATACACACTTATCTTGTAGGGGAATATTCAAATTGTTGTGCCAAGGAGTGATTGACCGTCATGCGCAAGATAACTAAGATTACCATTAGCCTCCCTGAGGAGGTGCTCAGCGCTGTGGAGAGAGAAAGAGAGAGAAACGGTGAGAGTCTTGACGAGTTTTTCCGCTATGCTGCAGAGATGCTATTGGCCTATCGGCGGGAACAGGAAATGATAAATCAATATTAGAGGAGCCTCAAATGAGTAAAAGAGTGGAATTAGATGTCCTTAATCCACGAGGAACCATTGAACACTTGCCAACTTATGCGCCCAG
>JAZFUA010000203.1:0-2499 GCA_036446975.1 Dehalococcoidales bacterium | reverse complement strand
TTCCGGATGGCGCCAGCCGGTTTCTCAACAAAGAAAGACGCTTGTTCAATACGGACACCTGTTCCATAGGCAGCCACTGGAATGGCGTGCCCGCCTTGGGAACGAAGGTGGCGACACTCAGGGCAATCCGTCGGCCCGGCTTACGCTTGTCCAGGATAGCCTTGCAATCAAGGGTGAGCTTAATCATTTGCTCGATATCATCATCGGTTTCCGTCGGCAGCCCAATCATATAGTAGAGCTTGATCTGCTTTATATCCTCCCCGGCTACCGTGTCAACTGCTTCCAGGATATCGCTCTCAGAAATGTTCTTCCTGATAACATCACGCAGGCGTTGAGACCCGGCCTCGGGGGCCAGGGCAATTGTCCTGGCTCCACTCCGCATCATTTCCCGTAAAGCTGCCTCAGGGAAGGGTTTTATCCGCAGTGAGCTGACAGAAAGCTCAGCCCCCAGCCCCAGTAACCCGGCCACCAGTTCCTCAAAGCGGGGGTGGTCGCAGACGGCCGGACCAACCAGACCCAGCCTCTTCCTGTGCTTAAGTCCCTGCTCCGCTTGTTCAATGATATTATCCACCGAGCGAAAGCGCATCGGGCTGAAAACAGTGCCGACCATGCAGAAACGGCAGCCCCAGTTGCAGCCGCGTTCTACCTCGATGAGATAAAGGTTGCCCAGTTCAGTATCCGGAGTGAGTATCGCGGTATGAGTCGGAAATTCATCCAGGTTTTGAGCCCACTGTCGTTTGACGGGGATGCCGTTATAATACCGGGGAGCGTAGACCCCATCCAGTTTGGCCATTTCTTTCATCAAGTCATCCCGTCTACCGTTTAAACCTTCTCTCAATAAAGGCAACATACGGGGCAGAATCGGCTCGGCATCGCCAATACAGAGACAATCGAAAAAAGGCGCCAGTGGAGCCGGATTAGCCGTAACGCAGGGTCCGCCGGCAATTACCAGGGGGTGCCTCTCATCACGGTCGGCGGCATAGAGGGGAATGCCGCTGGCTTTCAAAATCGAGACGATATTAAAGTAGTCCAGTTCATAACTTACGGAAAAAGCTATCAAGCTGAAATCAGCCAGGGGCCGCTTTGATTCCAGGGATAGAGGAAGCCCTTCAGGAGTCCCGGCTTGGTTTTCCTTGAATACTCGCTCGCAGACCACGTCTTTATAGTTGTTAAGCAGGCTGTAGATGGTGTGAATACCCAGGTTGGACATTCCCAAGTAGTAAGAATTGGGGTAAACAAGGGCAATCGGCAGCCTGCCGCCCCAGTCTTTAATAACGGTGCCGGTTTCACGGGAGAGCTGCCGTCCTGCATCTTTGTTTTTAATGGGAGTCATTCTCGACTGTTGGGGGTTTTGTCATTAAACAAGCCGGGACCCCTGCCTCCATGACATTATTATCACGTTCAATGAAGCCGTATCTTTTATAAATGTTCCGCTCTTGCTTTACAGAGGCTAAATCAGACTTTAATACATTTGCGGATACTTCTCTTGTTGCATCAAGGTGGTTTAATGCCACTTCTAACAGTTTTAAGCCGACTAATTCAAAATCCGTATTATTTGAAACTCCAAAGTAGGATACCCGATTATTCCTTTTTGAAAAAGCGACTATCCCCAGACAGTGCCCTGACATTCTATCTTGAGCCATGAAAGCCTCATCTTGAGTTATTTTGGCCGTCATGTAATCGTTAAAACCCTCATAAAATATGGATATATCAGATATAAGTCCACCCACAAATTTATCCGACTCATGCGAAAGATTAAGCCAAGTTTGGATATCATCTGTGGTTACGGCTTTTATCAGCATATCAGTTCGAAAGACAATATTACCCCTGGTAAATCCGCACTCTCCTGCGGGGTTCTTTACCGGTGCTCTGAGAGTCCAGTTGGTTTCTTTCGGCAACAAGATGCTGCAGGCGCCGGATATAAGAGCTTTGGGGGCTTAGTTCCACTTCTCCCTGCCCGTTCTTCACCAGGTTGACTGCTTCCTGGGCCTCGCCCAGGGCCACCTGGAAAGAGTCGGGGGCCTCCCCTGTTTCCGGGACATCCGCTGACCGATAGATGCTGCCCAAAAACTGCATTATCTGGGAGGGAGTGTTGCTGCGGAGCACATAAATTGGCAGGTTGGCCACTTCGGCGTCCTTAACCTTCTGCGGTTTACGGCGGTAATGGCTCTTTGAGGTGACGAAGAGATTGGCCTCTTTCAGGCTGTCCACTATATCCACGCCTAACTGCATTTCCCGTGACGCCTGCTCGAACCGGCCCCGGTTTACCCCGAAAAGAAAAAGCTTCTGCCGGGTACTCTCCCTGACCGGTGGCTTTTTATCAGTGGTCTTCCTGGTGGCAGTCACCGGGGCAACCTTCTCAATCTTTACTTCCCCGGCATCGTCCAGCCAGCGGGTCTCAACGGTGAGAGCCCTGCCCCGCAGGGTATCATCCACCGCCTGACCGACATCCGGGTGAATGGAAACCCTGTCCCATCCCTGGATTTCCACCATGATATC
>JAZFUA010000202.1:0-4950 GCA_036446975.1 Dehalococcoidales bacterium | reverse complement strand
TTGTTACTTTTATGAATGACTACGGCATTTAGTAATTGATTTAACTGAGGTCCTCTATTTTGGTTTAAGGGAGCCGATTATCTCATTGGGAGCAACCTTCAAGGCTTCTATAATCTTAATAAGATTAAGTATTGAGATATTCCGTTTCCCGGTCTCAATCTCTGTATAATATGAACGACTAAAACCAGCAATTTCAGCTACCTCCTCCTGAGAGTAACCGATCTTCTTTCGCGCTACCTTTACGTTTTCGCCAATCTGTTTCAGATAGTGCCTATCCTTGGCGTTCCTTCCTGGCTGGTTCTGTCTTGACTCCATTTTTTGATTGTGATAGTGGAGTGCCCCCCAAAAAGTAGTCCAAGTCTAAGAAGGCTATTCCTCGATTCTGCAATGTGTATATGAGGTAAAATAAAATCGAGGAGGAAGAAGAGAAAAGTGCCCGTAATGAAACCGCCAAAAGACAGAAAAAACCCAGCTTCCAGCGACTCCAAAACTAACATTAGAAAAGTGACGCCGAGCATTATTCATGAAGAAAAGCCGAGCCCTAAGACTAAACTCCTCTCCCCTAGCCTCAATAAAACTCCTAACACGCCACCCACACCAGTAGCAGCGCCTGCTATGAGACTTATAATGCTTATTACTAATAGGTTCATCTTAGCTCCCGACGGGTTAGCTCGTAATTTTCACTTTTCTGTTAATAATTCTGAAAAATAAGATGTGCTGTTTTTCGTTCATCACAATACAAAAGACGGAATGTGACTTGGCGTCTGCAGTGTGGCCAAATTAGCCAGATACAGGTAGAGACTCCTTACAGTTAAATTGTGCTTTTGTCATTCTTAGGCTATTATCGAAGCTAAAGGAAATTGATGTATTTCGTATTTCCCACGCTTGTTCGTAATTTAGGTGGACATCACCCTTATATCAGTCTTAATAACTGATTCTTGGTTTCGTCGCGCTGGAGGCGGTAGGCATTTTCCTGAATAATACCGCTTTCGAAGTCATCGTCCAGTTCAGCGAGTTTAAGCAGTAGCCCCTGCTGTACTGACTGTATATTATCTTCAGAACTTACGGGCTGGACTTTTTTCCTCCTTATTGAGTAACCGATGCCAAAGGACCCTCCCAGTATTACCAAAGAGAGAACTACCCAGAGCACGGCGTTTTTACCCCTGGCCTGTGGCAGGCCGGAAAGTCTGACAGTCAGGGTATTATCAGCCTGCAGATTCTCACCGGAGAAATGGCTGTAGTGGACGCCATCGATAGGCATCGGTTCTTCAGCCGTGAGATGGTCAACGCTGACCTTAACAGCAGAGCCCTGAATGAACAGGTCGTAATTTACCAGGGGATAATTGATTTTCAGGGGTAAAGCGTAATTCCCCGAGCCGGTTTCAACCGAGTAGGAGTATGATATCTCCTTCATTCCCGGTATTACGGCCATGGTATCGATAAAGCCTTCCTCACTGTCAAAAATGCAGCAGTCCATAAGGCCCAGCGTTGGCTGCAGATCAGTATACTCGGCGGGCAGGCTGAAGCTCAGCGTCTCCTTGGTGCCTTCGTCGTTAATCTCCTGTGACCCGATATATGTCCGGTCACTATCATTTACGAACATATAATATTCCGTCACGCTGATACGATCCTCCGCCGTATAGATAATGGTATGAGCGGTGGCAATCACAATGGCGCTGTCATCATTAGTGGAGTCATAAACGGTAATATCCGTGGACCTGACGTTTTCATTATTAAGGAAGCTGCCAGGATCTCCAAAATATTGGGCTTCCTGGTAGAAAAGGCTTACCTGGTAGCTGTACTCAGGTTCGGTTAACAGACCGTCAAAACTGAAACGCCCATCGGCATCGGTTACAGCCATAGCCGAGGATGTCTCGTTCCCGTTCCGATAAGTTTTCAGGGTAACATCCTGGGCAGCAACACTGCTGCCGTTGGCCGTGCCGTTGACCAGCTGCCCCTCCACAGTTCCGGCGCCATTTTCGGCGGCCAGAGCGGTCGCGGACAGACTGAGGGCAAAGATAACCGCCAGTAAACCAATCCCTTTAATCACAACTTCCCCCCTCTGTCAGACTGGCGCCGCACCTGGCGCAGAACTTGTCCTTTTCTTCAACTTTAGCACTGCATTGAGGGCAGAATTTTCTCTCAGCTGGCCAGCCCGGGCTTCTGTTTCGCCCCTGGTCTTTCGCAGTTTCTGGACCTGCTGCTCTATTTCGTCGAGTTCAGGCTCAATGCTGCCTCCTTTGTCCGCGTTATCAATATCCCTGAGAGTGAAAATGGCCTTGCGTTTGTACCTGGCTTCAAGCTCTTTATAGTCCTATTCGGTCATGATACCGGACTGGTAGTCGAACTCCAGTTCCTTAAGCATGGAAAATGTGGTATCACGCTCCGAGAGCAGTTGTTCTAACTTCTCGTTTCCACCTGCCCCGGACAGCTTTGCTATATGCTGGAAGAAGGGGTAAATAACCCAGATAAAAATAAGAACTGTTAATGCAACGGCAAATAAAATAGTCATCTGAAACCGCTTTTGGTAAATTTCCTCAATTCCTGTTCCAGCTGGCGTCCGTATTCATCGTATATTTCTTCAATCTCATCCCTGTCTACGGTGGCTGACAGACTACTCCGCCCGACCCACTTTTTCAACGCTGCATAGATGATAGCCCCGCCGACCAGTATGGCGGCAAAAGGCAGTATCCAGGCAATAAGGTTAAAACCCTTCTTGGGGGGTGACGAGAGTACCTGTTCTCCATATTGCCTGACAAAAGTCTGAATAATCTGGGCCCCGGACTGGCCACGCTCCATCTCCCGGATGATAAAGACGGTCATTGCTTCCCTCGAGCCGCACTCCTGATGGCTGCAATTGCGTAGAATCATGCTGCAGCCGCACTGGCAGACCAGCTCATCGGATATATCCGACACTGATTCAGGTCCGGCCTGAACCGGGGCAACCGTAAAAATGAGAACGACCAGAATAACACCGATTATTTTCCGTACCATTGTTGCTACTTCCCTGCCTTGTCTCCACCCGAGGCGGGCAGTTTCCGCCGTTCAGACCACGGGCAATTAACCCTCCCAGAATCAGCACCCCTCCGTCTATCCATAACCGATTCCATGGGGCTGACCAAACCCTTAAAAGTCGTGGTTTTAACCCTGGCTTCAACTCGGAGGTTGATGGCAGCCCTGACAGATATCGCTAGCGCGTCCTGCATGGTCGGCAGGGAATGGTTTAAAGCCAGCCTCTCCATGACATTGCAGGCAGTCTTCCTGCCCGGCCAGGCCATGAGGCATTGGCGGCGCACTTGCTGCCCCTTTTCCTTCTGTATCTGGTTCTTCTGCCGCTGGCTCCTCAGTTGCCGGCTCTTCTATCGCTGGCTGCTCCTTTTCTACCACTGGCTGCTGCTGTTCGGCCGGTAACTGCTCTTCTACCGGCGTACCACCGCAGGAGATAACCAGTAAAACCAGTCCAAGTAGTAATATGGCAACTAGACACCAACCCGTTTTCTTCATCTGCTTCCACCTCCTCGGTCATAATACATCTCACCTGACACGCCAAGAGGAGGCTAGGTTATGCTTTGACCTCCCCTTCAGAGCGTAATTTCTCTTTCCTGATCTATTTCAGAGCAGCTATGGACTCTTCAAGGATTGCTTTAGTCCAGGGAGGATTGTGGACTCCCCAACTGGCATCTTCGTAAACAATCATGTAGTTCCAGGCAGCCCCAGCCACCTCTTCACTGTATGTTCCGGGATTCGGATGACCATCGTGAAGGGACTTGCCTTCAAGGAGTTCTCCCAGTTCCTCAAACAAGGCCTTGATTTCTGTCTGGACGCCATTGCGGTCAAGGGTGTCCAGGTCCGCGTGGCAACTCTGGCAAGCGGCCGTTGTTGGCGCAAGGAGATGACTTTCTTCAGGCATATGGCAGGTCGGGCATCCCTCGGTTACCATCGAGTAATGTACGCTTTGTGAATCCGCTACACCGTAGCCGCCGATTCCAAGAAGTACCATGGACTGGGGACCATGATGGGGTCCCCAATGAGTGGAGGTAATTTCATAATCACCAGCCCCTTCTTCAGGTCCGGCCCTCCTTGGCTGATGGCAAGTAGCACAGAGGTTACCCTTGCCCCTGTCATATGTTGCATCGAAAGCAATAAGATCAACCGGGGAAGTAGTGCTAAGAGCAAAATCGGCCTTGGTGTAAGTGGTGTGAATTTCGTGGCAGGTGCGGCAATTCTGCGGTGATGGATTAGGAGTCGCTTCTTCAAAGTCCTCGATACCTATACCGGTAGCCACCATCTCCTGGAAACCTTCGCTGGAATGACAGGCCGTGCAACCGGCTCTACCACCGGCATAAGACCAGGCAGTACCTGTCTGATGAACCGTTTGAGCCGATTGGAAGCTCTTTGAATAGACCAGCGTCGTGTCATTGTGACAGTCATTACAGGTGGCAGCGGCATTAACACCGTCAGCTCCAGCCGGTCCCGTTGGTCCTGTTAACCCGGCGCAGCCGACTATAAAGATAGCTCCTATCGTCGCTAACACCACAAGCGCCCCGATAGCAAGCCACTTCGCCCTCCCCTTTTTACCAGTTCTCATATGATCTCTCCTTTTCTATTACAAGCTTTAATCGTTTTCTATATCAGGCTTGCTGCCTTTTTTGTTAAGGTATTTTCTGGAAAATTTTCCTAAAATTACAAGAGTTACCACTACGATCAAGGCAGTATACAAAGCCGCCTTATAAAACCCGCATCCAAGCGCCATTCCTATCGCCGCGACACCCCAGAGACTGGCCGCTGTTGTGAGACCAAGTACGGATGTTCGCCCTCTTATGATCGTCCCGGCTCCAAGAAAGCCTATCCCCATAACTATTCCCGCGGCAATCCTTGTCGGGTCAGAATTCTGACCTATGCCGTGATATTTATCAGACCTATATATAGATGTAAGGGTTATCAGTGTAG